>JAGWBL010000049.1:0-4186 GCA_021295935.1 Pseudomonadales bacterium | reverse complement strand
GATGATGGCACACCGTTCCGAGAGAAGCCCGACGTCTGCACTTCAGGATCTCGCCCGGTTACGCCCGACTGCTCGGCGCGAGAGACCTGAAATCGCTGTCCTTCAGTGACTTGTGGTGTGCGATGCTGGAGGCTGGGGGGCAAGAGTCGACAGCTGAACATCCGTATTGGTTTTCGGATAGAATTGGGCGGACTCGGGAGAATCCGTCGGTATAGCCATGTCGAGGGGTGATTCCGCGTCGAGTTCTCGGGTGGTTTACCCGGGAAACACGAGTTTGCACTTGATTCCTGACTAGGGGTGGAAGAGATGCTTAGCTACTGGAAAAATTCTAGCTCCGCGCTGTCGTTTGCCGCCGCGCTTGCCTTGGCATTCGGGCCGTTCGCGCTTGCGCAGGAGGAGTTGGACGAAGAGACGATGTCCTCGGACGAAGGAGAGATCGCCGAGGAACAGGAACACGAAGAGGAGTTGGTTGTGATTGGCTCGCAGGGAGAGCGCGCTCGATCAGTACATGATTCTCCGGTTCCGGTTGATGTGTTGAACACGCAGGACCTTTCGGCAGGAGGCAACCATGTCGACCTGAGCGACACCTTGCGAATGCTGCTTCCGGCATTCAACGCCACGGTGGGGTCGGAAACCGCCGCATTTGTTCGTCCCGTTTCCCTCCGAGGGCTTGGTGCCGACGAACTTCTGGTGATGCTCAACGGCAAGCGTCGCCATCGTTCCCCGGTGATTCACGACAAGGTGGCCGCTGGGGGACGTGGAGCTCACGGCGTGAATCTCGCCATGATCCCCTCTGCTTCGCTGGAAGCGATTGAACTGCTGCGCGACGGAGCCGGAGCCCAGTACGGGTCGGATGCCATCGCGGGAGTCCTGAACTTGCGAATGAAGGCTGAACGATCCGGTGGGGAAGTTCGAGCGCAGCGAGGATACGCCTACGCCGGAGAGCCGACTTATCGTGTGGACGGTTGGGCCGGGTACCCCTTGGGCAGAGAAGGGTTTCTCACCTTCAGTGGCGAGTGGCTAGAGAACTTTGCGCACTCACGTGGCATCGAGCGTCCCGAGACGTCGTACCTGCGAAACGCCGGCATCACCACTGTCGCCATCGATTCGCCGTTCAACGATGGCCTGGTCGAGACTTGGGGCCGACCCGAGAATCAGGGCACCAAGCTCTTCTTCAACATGGCGTTCGGAATCGGGGGAGCCGAGGCGTACTCGCACGGCTCTTGGGGCGCCATCGATTCACGTCATCGCCTCCGTTACCGATCTCCACCGGTCGAAGAGGTGGGCCAGCCCGGTCACGACACCATCTGGGAACTCGCGTCGAGCTGCTGGGAAGGCCGTTTCTGGCTCCAAATCTTCTACCCGTCTTGGGAAGTCAACTCCGTTGAAGACTGCATCTGGGCCACCAGCCATGAGATGGGCTTCACTCCGTTCCTGGACGCATTCACCCGCAGTGTGGGATTCACGACGGGAATACGTGGGGAAGCGGATAACGGCTTCCGTTGGGATATCAGCGTCACTGACGGACATGAGAAGATGACCTACTGGAATTTCAATTCCCGCAACGGCTCACAGGGGGTTGACACATTCTGGGCGGCCCGTCCGTACCAGTTCGAGTTCTATCTCGGTCGTGTGCGCCAAATGGAGCGTCTGGTCAACATCGACTTCGACTACCCGGTCGACGACAGCACTTTCGTGTCCTTCGGCTTCCAGGCCCATGAAGAGGGTTTCACACAGGTTGAAGGCGAGGACGCCTCTTACGCCGGTTCGGGCGCCAGCGGTTTCAGCGGGTTCGGCCCGGAAACCACCGGCAACTGGGAGCGAGACAGCATGTCGGTGTATGCAGAATTGGAACGTCAGTTCGGGGACACGCTGTTCCTTCAAGCGGCCATTCGCGGCGAGGATTTCGAAGAGCTCAAACTCCTGGAGTCAGATAGCCTTGAGGGCTTTGACGACTTTCATGGCCGATGGGACTACAAGCTCGCAGGTCGCATGCAGATCAATAGGGACTTCGCCGCACGCGGTTCCGTTTCGACCGGATTCCATGCGCCGACGGTCGCTCAGACGTATTTCAGCCATCTCGTAGCACTGCCGGTCTTCAACTTTCCCTCGCAGACGATTCCCGAACCAGATCCCAGGTTCGAGGGAACGATTTCCCCGTATTCGGAGTTGGCTCTTGCCGAGGGCAGCAACCTGTTGAACGTAGAGAGCTCCACCAATCTGAGCTTCGGTGTGACGGGACAGGTGGTTGATGAGTGGGAAATCACTGCCGACTTCTACCAGGTCGACATCAATGACCGAATTTACTACGCGAAGGTGTACCCCCCTGCGGTGGATTCCCTCCGTCTTGAGAGCGAAGTGCAGTTCCTGCAGAACGCGCTGAATCTGTCGTCCTCGGGTATCGACATCGTAGTCTCCGGAACAACGGACTTGTTCGTCAATCGGGAAACGGACCTGAACGTGGCGTACAACTTCAATCAGATCTCGGTCGATGAGCAGATTCCATTGAGCAACGGCAACATGCCCCTGACGGAAGCGCAGATCGAGGACATCGAGAACAGCACGCCGAGCTCCAAGCTGGTCGCCACGGCGATGACCGCTCTGAACGACAGGTACGACCTGATGGTTAGGTTCAACTGGTACGGACCTCACCACGACGAGAATGGCCGGATTGGCGGCGTGGACGACAACCCGGAGTCCAAGGAACTGTCCTCGACCATGTTCGTCGACATGGAAGTGGCTGGCGAGTTCATGGACAAGTGGCGTCTCGCCTTCGGCGTGAGCAACCTCTTCGACCAGTATCCGGACGAGATTGAAGAGCCCTTCGCCAACATGCTGAACCTTGGCATGCCGTACCCGCTGAGGTCCGTCACCAACTTCGAAGGCGGATCGTGGTACCTTTCCGGCGTTCGCAAGTGGTAAGCGCCTGAAATCGTTGGGGAGAGAACGGACGCAGACGCAGCCCGGGTGATCGCAAGGAGCTAGCCCGAACGACTGGTTTTGTCGTCCACTCTCGTCCCCGAGCGTGAACCAGGGTGTTGCCCAAGGGTGGGAACGACCCTTGGGCAACGCTTACTTCCAAGGGGTCTCGCTCGCGAGCGAGACCCAACCTCTCACCCATGCACCGGGGTGGCGTAGTCCGGTTTTCTCGAAATTACTCCCCCATGCGCGCCCAGAGTGCCTGAAGTCGTCCCGCAGATTGAGCCTCACACCACCAATGTGTATGGCGTGCACCTGCTGAAGACGCGCCACAGGTTCATCCGCAAGTTGAGGTCACTTGCCGAGCCTTCGTCGCACGGCGACAAGATTTGGCCGGCCAATTTCCTGCTGATGGACTTTCTGAGTGAGTACCCACCGAAGAGCCGAACTCGGCTCATGGATCTGGGATGCGGATGGGGATTGGTCGGCATTCACTGCGCTCTGAAGTACGGCTGCAAAGTCACTTGTGTCGACAAGGACGCTGCAGTATTCCCCTTCGTCACGGTGCATGCCACGTTGAATCAGGTCAAGGTGGGCCTGCTCAAACAGACCTACGATCGCTTGACGCGTGCGAGGCTGGGCGAGGAGCGAACGGTTGTAGGCGCCGACATCTGCTACTGGCCTGAACTGGTGAAGCCGCTATGCAACCTGGTCGAGCGGGCGTTGAGGAGCGGAGTGGAGCGGATCGTCATCGCAGATCCCGGGCGGAAGCCGTTCTACGACTTTTCTGATTTGTGTGGCGAGAAGTACGGTGCGGTGAGCCGTGGGTGGTACGCGCGCGAGCCGGGCCGGGTGTATGGCGACGTGCTGGAGATCATTCGCAAGAGCTGATTGGTGGCCCCAGGCAAGCCCGCGATCGGGAGTTGTCACAACGACGACGTCGGTCGTCGGTGCAGATCGTTGTCAGGTCAGCTGTCGCTCTGGTGTATGAAGACCTTGATCTGATCCGCCAGCCTCTGGCAAGCCTTGGTTCGGGTCTGGGCAATGATCGGGACAGGAATCACGAGCGCGGGAAGGAAGGAGGTGCCGGAGGACTCCTGACTGACCTTGCCTGCCAGCTCTCCCCGCTTGACATCCCAGACATTGGCCTGGTACGAGGACTTGACATCCCACGACAGCATTCCGAAACACGCGGGCACACCTCCGGTGGCCATGGCGCACTGAAGGTTGCCCGCTCCCTGCTGGCGTTCCGTGCCACCATCGATCC
>JAGWBL010000048.1 GCA_021295935.1 Pseudomonadales bacterium | reverse complement strand
CTCTTGAGGAGTGGCTCAAGAGCCAAAGACTGCATGACGCTCCCGCGTTGGGCGCCGGACTCCAAGTGAGAAACGGATGGCACCGAGCAGTGGAGTCGGTATTGGGAGAGCTGGTTCGGGCCAGACACGCCGACACACTGGACCTGTTCGCTGTATCTGAGTTGGAGTACCCATCGTCAGCGCTGGCGGTCTCGGAGAGCCCCGCCGAATCTGGCGGTCCTTATCAGGATTCGTCTCTGGCCACCGTTGCGTTCGATGCCGATGACCCTGCCAGGCACCTGGTGGGACACGCTTTGGTTGCGAAGTCGCTTCAAGATGCCTTGAACCTTCGTGGATCACTCGCTCCTGGCCACATCTATGCAACTCGAGAGGGCCTGTTGATTGGTCCTTGCTGGCTGCGCAAGCCACGGTCAGATCAGGAGGGAATGCCCGGACTCTTGGAAGCCGCGAGGACGATTGGGCTCCTCAAGTCCCAAGCAAGTTCTTTGGAAGAGCAACTCGCTGACGAGAGAAGTCTCCTGGGCAAGTCGGCAAGCGCAGTGGAAGCTCTGACCGGCCAGCGCGAGGAGTTGCTTCGAGAACGCGAGCGCTCAACATCGGCCCTCCATGACTTGAGGGTAGAGAGCGAACTGCAGGCGGAAGCAAGGAAGCGGGAGCTCGAGCGAAGGGAGAAGGCCACAGGAGATCATGCTCGGGCGAAAGCTCGGGCGCTCGAAGCGACGGATCGCCTCGGCGAGCTCAGAAGCCGATTGGACTTGTTGACCCGCGAACAGCAGCAACTCGGAGAACGGCACTCGGATCTTGCGCAAAGACGCGAGAGAGATGCAAAGGCGCTGGAGGAAGCTCAGGCTCGCCGGGACGAGTCCCGGAACGCGTTGCACGAAATTGACCTCAAGATGGTAAGAAGCAAGGCTGCAGCCTCCGCAAGCCGCGAGGCATTGACACGAGCCGACACCGCCAAGGCGGACATCGAGCGAGCTCGGTCTCAGCTGAACGAAACGCGAACCAGTCTGATGCAGTTGGTCCCGACTTTGGAACGGGAACTGGAGCAAGCCGAACACCAATTAGCCGATAGTGAACTCGCTGTGCAGCAGCTCGTCGCGAAACGGGACGGAGCTGCGCAGGAGATTCAGGAGCTGGGGCTTGATTGCCAGCGCCGGGAAACGAGCCTCGCCGAAATGCGGGCCAAGATCCAGGGCGTGCTCGTGTCCAAGACCGAGGCAGAGACCAATCTTGTTCATGCGACGCGGCGATTCGAAGCACGCAGACTGAGTCGAACGGAAGTCAAGCAGGCGATGTCCGAGTTCGAATCCGCAGAACGCATCATGGAGCGGCTGGACGAAATCGAAGATCGAATCTCCAAGTTCTCGGATGTCAATCTCGCCGCAGCGAAAGAACTGGATCGGGTGTCAGCACGCAAGGTCGAGCTGGATTCCCAGATTGACGATCTGGAGAGCGCACTGGAGACTCTTCATGAGGCGATCCGAAAGATCGATCGGGAGACCGTTCACAGGTTTAGGGAGACCATGGAAAGGTTGAACGCCAACCTCTCCGCAGTTTTCAAGCGGATGTTCGCGGGAGGTGATGCCCGGCTGGAACTGGACAGCACGGACCTGCTTGTGGCCGGTGTCGATCTGGTCGCTCGGCCGCCGGGAAAGTCGAGGATTTCGACGCAGATGCTTTCAGGTGGAGAGAAGGCTCTTGCCGCATTGGCTCTGGTTTTTGCTATATTTCGTCTCAATCCGAGCCCGGTGTGTGTGCTGGACGAGGTAGACGCGCCGCTCGACGATGTCAACGTCGTGCGTGTCGTGTCGCTTCTGAAGGAACTGTCTCGCGAGATTCAGTTTCTGATTGTTACGCACAATCGGGCAACGATGGAAGGTGCGGACGCCTTGTTGGGAGTCACCATGCAGGAAGCGGGTGTCTCTCGACTCGTCTCGGTCGACTTGGAGAGGGCCGTGGCAATGGCTGCCGCATGACGGATCCGTGAGGCAGGAGGGGGATATGGATTTTGTGAGCCCAGTGCTCATTGCGGGCACCATTCTGATGTTCGTGTTCTTGCTCTGGGGGTTCTACCTCAATCGGAGCAGTCAACGAGAGAGCCTGCAGGCGGAGCAATCTTCCGCGGTCGCAGGCGATGCGGACCCATTCAACGGCGAACTGCCTGATGGCGGTGTCGTCCGGGTTGGACCGAAGAATCCCCTCAAGGGACGGCAGAGAAATCTCGACCTTGGGTCTAAAGAGCCTGTGGCACGTGTGCGTGTGCCACGCAAGAAGGTGTCGGGCACGCTGACCCGAAGGAAGGCCGAGGATCGGGCCACACCCGACATGCAAGCCCGCGTCCCGCCAAGGAATGACAAGAAGCCAGAGACGCTCGACACCGGCAAGAACCGAGCTTCCAACGTTTCTCCGTTCCAGAGGACGCACGGGTCTGGCAGCAAACCTCCGAAACAGGTTCGGAGAAATCTCGTCGCTCCGGGGAACGGAACCTCTCGCGCAGTGGCGCGAGCCGAGAGCGATACGCTCGACTACACGTGGCTGACTGTCTTCGAGAGGAACCGGGAGGCCACCATCACGGGACCGGATCTGTCGTCGCTGATGAGCAGGATGGGCCTTCAGCGAGATGCCAACGGGGCGTTCATCCATTGTGAACGACGCACCAACGAACGGTTGTTCTACGTGTTCAGCGCATTGAAACCGGCGGAGTTTCCGGAGGGGGATCTGTCGGAGTTCGTCACCAACGGTCTCGTGATCCTGTTGGAGCTCGGTGGGGTCTCGAACCCGTCCGCGGCTTTCGAGATGGCGCTTCGATTCGCGAATGAAGCGGCAAATGTGCTTCCCAATGTGGAAGTCTGCGACGACCGAAAGGTTCCGCTTTGCGATCAACGCATACAGAAATACCGACAGTTTGTGGCGGAGTTCAGCAGGGAGCGGCTGTCGGCCGCTGCCATGTAAGCGCTTCCGCTTCGGGCGGGGTTCGCGTTCGGAGAATCGACACCGATGGCCGCTGATGCCGTCTACGACCATTACGCGACACTCAAAGCCAGGATCGAGCACCACCAGGAGCTCTATTACAACCGAGATGCCCCGGTCATCGACGATGACGCCTACGATTGCCTCTTGGAGCAACTGCGGGAATTGGAAGCCAGATTTCCTGAATTGAAGGCGCCGGACTCCCCAATTGGAAGAGTCGGGGGCCGTCCATCGTCGCATTTCGCAGAGGTGCAACATCGTCTGCCGATGCTGTCTCTGGAAAAGGCAAGCGATCAGTCCAAGCTCGAGCTCTGGTACTCCAACCTCCAGAGGTTCCTTGCCAAGAAATTCGAGAAGCCGAGGACGCACGTGGAAGGTGTCGCGGTGGATTCGGGTGGACTGCCTCGCCCGTCGCTGAGTTGCGAACCGAAGCTCGACGGGGTTGCGGTGAGTTTGCTCTACGTGGACGGATTGCTCGCGCGCGCTGCCACCAGGGGAGACGGCGCTGTCGGAGAGAACATCACCACCAACGTCAATCGAATCGGCGATGTTCCCAAAGAGCTCAAGGGTTCGGACGTTCCGGGGGCGGTGGAGATTCGCGGGGAGGTCTACATGCCTCTCTCGGGGTTTGAGGAGTTCAATGCGACGGCGCGCGACAAGGGTCAGGAACAACTCGTCAATCCCAGAAATGGCGCCGCCGGAAGCCTGAGGCAGAAGAATCCGGACGTCACGGAATCCAGGCCGCTAAGCTTCTTCGCCTACTCGGCAGGTTTCGAGGAAGATGATGCTGGATCACGCCAGACACAGCAAGGCGTGATGGAGCGCGTGGCTCGTTGGGGGTGTCCCGTCAGCGCTTGCAGAGCACGTGTCGACGACGCAAGTGGCTGCGCGGAGTACCTGGAGGAGCTGCGGGCACAGCGAGCCAAGCTTGACTTCGAGATTGACGGAGCGGTGATAAAGCTCGATGACCTCGCTCTTCACTCGCTGGTTGGCAAGACCGCGCACCATCCTCGCTGGGCGATCGCATTCAAGTTTCCGTCTCAGGAGACGTTCACGCACCTGATTGGCGTGGAGTTCCAGGTCGGACGCACCGGCACGATCACCCCGGTGGCTCGCGTGCATCCGGTCAGCATAGGCGGAGTGACTGTCTCCAATGCGTCCCTTCACAACATGAAACACGTAGAGAGCTTGGGTATTCAAGTGGGGGACACCGTTCGGATTCGGCGAGCGGGAGACGTCATTCCGCAGGTCACGCAGGTCGTCAAGCGTTCGCCCATCGAGCCTCCCGCCACTTGTCCGGCGTGCGGTGCGCCGGCAGTCCAGGCTTCGGGCGAGGTGGCCATCAAGTGTTCAGCGGGCAAGGCCTGTTCGGAGGTCCTGCAACGACGGCTTGCGTACTTCGTCTCCAAGGAGGGCATGGACATCGACCAGGTCGGCCCCGAGCTGATACGCAAGCTCGTCGAGAGCAACTTGGTGAAGGGGCCGTCGGATTTCTATCGACTTACCCACGAGCAGTTGCAGCAGATTGAGGGCATCGAGGAGACGAGTGCCACTCGTTTGTGCGCCGCGATAGAGGCAAGCAAGGAATCGTCCCTCGATCGGTTGATCTCGGCGTTGGGCATCGAATCGGTGGCCCGTACAACCGCACGCGAGTTGTCAGAGAGAATCGACGATCTGGATGACTTGATTTCGAGAGTCCGGACGCCTGCATCTTGGAAGTCTCCATCCTCCGGGTTGCCAGAGGAACTGTTCGGATCAACGCTCTTCGAGTTCGAGTGGGGAAGGTCCGCCGCGGGTTCGCTCCAGGACAAGAAGCAACCGTGGTACCGATTTCTTGCTACGGAACCGGACTCGACCTTCCTGCTCGGCAAACCGAAGCCATCTCGTCTATGGAAGGAAATCTCTTCTGAATCGCTCTGTGCGATCGAATTCGTCGTGCCACCTGGGGTACTTGAGGACCTGTCGCCGGGAGACAGACTAGCCTGCGTGTTCGGTGACGATTCGTTCATCGTCAATCAAGTCTCCGGCTTGCGTACCGGGGCCGAGACGCCAGAAGTGCGAGTCGGCCTACGTCACCTTTGTGCCAGCAAGCAACGATCAGCCGAAACATGGAACGTTGCGCAGGCTTCCGGTCGGCTGCCCAGGATGGAACTTCGCGTCGCACGGCCGGGAGGTCGCGCGGATGCTTCTGAACTGCCGTTGTCTGAAGCCGGGCCTGTCGGGCCTGCGGACGCAACTACGGATGACCCTTGGTTCGGCCCTTGTCGGGGGCGGGCGAGTCTTCCGGAGCCCTTGGGCCTCACACCGAAAATCGCCGAAGAGCTCGCTCGCTATTTCGCTGACGAGCACAACGTCCGTGAAGTTCGAGAACTGGTGGAGTTGGGAGTCCACTGGCAGACGAGAGCTCTCGCCGGATCGCTGCCGCTGTCCGGAGAATCTTGGGTATTGACAGGCCGGTTGGAGACGAAGACCCGCGAGGAAGCGAAGGCAGCGCTGTTGGCGCTCGGCGCTCGGGTCGGAGCAAGCGTGAGCAGGACGACTACAAGGCTGTTGGCGGGGTCGAATGCGGGGACGAAACTCGCCAAGGCTCGACAAATTGGGGTTCAGGTTGTGAGCGAGGCTGAATTCATGAAGTTGATCGAGGAGCATGGCCTTGCCTAGGACAAACTTGCTCGTTGCCTGTGCGTGCTTCTTGCTCTGTGCAACAGGCTCTGCGGCCAGCCCACGCCATGCCGAGAACGCGTGCTTGCTGCTGAAGGAGAAACGAGGTTGGTACAAGCACGTGGTTGCGGCGGAAGAGAAGTGGAAGATTGACGCCGCGACCATCTTGTCCGTGATCTATCAGGAGTCCACCTTTCGTGCTCGCGCAAAGCCCAAGAGAAAGAGGTTCTTGTTCATTCCTGTCGGACAGAAGCAGACCGCTTACGGGTACGCACAGGTCAAGGACAAGACGTGGGACGACTACCGCAAGCGCACCAACCAACCACACGCGAAGAGAGCGAGTTTCCGTTACGCAACGGACTTCGTGGGGTACTACCTGGACTGGATTTCCAGGAACTCGTCAATCCCGAGGAAGGAATCGAAGTGGCTTTACGTTGCCTACCATGAAGGGCTCGGCGGTTACTCGCGAGGGACTTGGAGGTCCAAGGACTGGCTGCTCGAATCCGCCCGGAAGGTTGAGGACCGTGCGGAACGGTACATGTTGCAACTGCTGTCATGCAGGGTCGGTCCTGCCCAGAAATACAAGAGACTCCGCAAGCGCGGGAGGTAGCACAGTCCACGGCAGTGGGGAGCCTAGAGGGACAGAGTCCACGCATTGTCTTCTCCACTCCGCCCAAGACTGCGGTCAGCGCCAGGTCACGGAGGTTGCTTCTCGCTCGACGAGTTCCACCAGACTCGCCACTGAAACCGGTCTTGCCTCCTGACCGTCGTTCCGGTGCACGATGCCTTCGACGAGACGCAGGTCCAGGGAGCTTGCTGGCGTCGTCGCTGCAGACTCGCCGGATTCTGCCGCTATCACGATTGCGTCGCTCGGCGCGGCAATTCCTTGCGCCTGCGGAAGCAGGGCTGGATCCAACCCGATGTGGAGCATCAGTCGCAGATCACCCGTGCCCAAGTCTGCATCCGCGCGCGAATCTGCTCCACGGTGAGCACTCTTAGTACTGAAGGGGCGGAGTCCTTGGGAACGTCGTGTGTCAAGAGATCCTCGCAGCTCACGCAGAGACTGTGAACCTCGGATTGCTGGAGCGCTGCCATCCAACGTGCGTTGGCTTCCAGTCGAGATGACAAGTCACCCGATAAGAGCTGCTTGACCACTTCGCCTTGGAACCACACGTGCGCATCGACTCCGAATGCGGCGTGAGTGAGGATCAGGTCCAGTGTCTCGTGTTGTGCCGCATCGTGCCAACGGCGGACCAGGAAGAGAATCGGGCCCACTCAGAAGCACACCAGTCGGTCGGACTCCAGAGTCATGGCCGCCAGTTGGCCCAGTCCGCTCGAAATGAAGCACGAAGCGAGAGCGCTCGGGGGAATGCCTCTTCGGGAACCGGATGCACTGCAAACCAGGAGTTCCGTGCCGTTGGTTCGAGTAAGCGATTGCCAACCACGCCGGACACCAAAGCCCTGGGCTGACAACTCACCCCTGCCGTCTCCGGTGTT
>JAGWBL010000047.1:576-7771 GCA_021295935.1 Pseudomonadales bacterium | reverse complement strand
GAAGGCGGCGATGCACGCCCAGCTCGGGTTGAGTCGCAATCGGAAAGCCGCCAAAAAAGGAAAGACCGACGTGCGCTCTTCGGGTGCCTCGGTCTCCTTGAATTGGTAGCGGGGGCAGGATTTGAACCTGCGACCTAAGGGTTATGAGCCCTTCGAGCTACCAGACTGCTCCACCCCGCAGCAATGGCGAAATTATAGTGCTTGCGCGGCGGCGACGCGCTGCTGGTGCCGACGAGAGGACTCGAACCTCCACGAGCGATTGCTCACTACCCCCTCAAGGTAGCGTGTCTACCAATTTCACCACGTCGGCAGTCGGACGGACACCCTACAGATTGGGAAGTCCGTCACCCTCTTCTTCGGAATCGCCAGGATCGGGCATGGCGCCACCCTCCCCGGAATCGCGGCCCGCATCCTCGATCAATTCCGGCAAGTCGTCGCCCTCCACGGGAGCCTCCTCTCCTGCGGGCAAGTCTCCCGCATCGATGGCAGGCAGCTCTCCTTCATTGAAATCGAAACCTCGCAAGCTTGCTGCCCTTTCGCTGGCGGTGTAAGCGAGGCCGAACGCTATCAGGAAGAAGGAAGCGGCCAGTCCAGCCGTCAACTTGGTCAGGAACGATGTGGCGCTCGACCCGAAGACCGTGTTGGCGCCGCCGCTTCCGAACGCAGCGCCAACATCCGACCCCTTGCCTTGCTGCACAAGGACGATCGCGACCAGCGCGATGGAGTCCAGGACGAGCAGGACCAGCAATACGGTTTCGAGTGTCTGCATCTAATTGGGTCTCACGATCCGGCAGATTCGGGCAAACTCCTGGACATCCAGAGAAGCGCCCCCCACCAAGAATCCGTCGATGTCTGGCTCCCGGATCAATTCCTTGGCGTTGTCGGAGTTGACGCTGCCTCCGTAAATTATCTTCACGGATTGGCGATCAATCGAAGTCGCCCTGCCAATCCATGCGCGGATGAGACCGTGCATGTCATTGGCCAAGCCAGGCGTCGCAGCTCGGCCAACTCCTATCGCCCACACAGGTTCGTAGGCAATCAGGCCTTCCCCGAACACTTTCTCCCCGGCCTTGTCCAGAACGAATTGCAGTTGCTCGGCAACCGCTCTCTCCGCCCTGCCCGCATCGCGCTCGGGCGCAGTCTCGCCCACGCACAACACTGGCGTGAGGCCCGTGCTCAATATCGCCTCGCACTTCGCCGCAACCTGCGCGCTCGTCTCACCAAACAGGGATCGACGCTCCGAGTGTCCGGCCAGTGCGTACTTCACCCCCACTTCCCTGACCATCCCTGCAGAGATCTCTCCGGTAAGCGCACCGCACGCACGCCAATCGACATTCTGAGCTCCCACCGCAATGCCGGCCGTGCGCAAAGTCGGCACGGCCCCGGCAAGAAACGGCGCGGGCGGAAACACCGCCACCTCAACAGTCGGCCAATCCGTCCGCGCGTAGGCGTCGCAGAGCGCTCTCGACCCGTTCATCTTCCAGTTCGCGGCAACGAACGGACTGCGCAATGCAACCCCGAATCAATCCCATGAAACGCTGAATTATCTCAGACGTCTCGACCGCAAGCATCGATCGTCGGTCTCAACTGACGCCTGCTCTCGCCTCGTCGATGGTGTTCGCCAGCCGTGTCGCGTGCGACTCGGCGGCATGGGCGTCGTGATGCTCCACCATCACCCTCACCATCGATTCGGTGCCCGATTGCCGCACCAAGACTCTTCCTTCGGCATCCAGCACACGCTCCAGTTCCTTGATCGCGTTCTGCACCGAACCGTTCCCCAAGCTGTCGCGTGGATTGGCAACCGGAATGTTGAGCAAGACCTGCGGAACCTTGACAAAGCGAGCGGTCAGCTCCCGCAACGTCTTCTTGCTCGACGCCATTTCGCCGACCACCTGCAACGAAGCCACGATGCCGTCGCCCGTGCCTACATGATCGCGACACAGCACATGCCCTGACGTCTCGCCGCCCAGGTGCCATCCCTTCTCCGCCACCAATTGACTGACGTTGCGATCCCCGACATCGCTGCGCACGAACGGGATGTCCAGTTCGCCAAGAGCCCGTTCCAGTCCCGAGTTCGACATCGTGGTGCCTACCACCCCGCCAGACAGACGACCCTGGCGCAATCTCGATGCCGCGATCACGAACAGAATGTCATCTCCATCGTAGCAATCTCCTTCGCGATCGACCATCAACGCGCGATCCGCATCGCCATCCAGCGCGATGCCCACGTCCGCTGCATGGGACGCAACCGAAGCACGCAATGCCCGCGTGTCCGTTGACCCGCATCGGACGTTGATGTTGAGGCCGTCGGGCTCGTTCGCCAGCGTGTGCACCGTTGCTCCGAGCTCCTCGAACACCCTGGGCGCCACTCGGTAGCCGGCCCCGTGGGCGCAGTCGACAACCACGCTCAGCCCCGCGAGACTGACTCCCTGATTCATGGTGCTCTTGCAGAACTCCACATAGCGATCCTGAGCATCGTCAATCCTTTGAGCCTTGCCGATGCGACCGGGCTCGACTATCTCTATCGGCTCGCGCAACCAGCGTTCGATTCGAGCCTCGTCGCTCTTGGCGAGCTTGCTGCCGTTCCGAAGAAAGAACTTGATGCCATTGTCCGTGTACGGATTGTGCGAGGCGCTGATCACCAGACCCAGATCTGCGTGGAGTTCGCCCATGAGATGCGCGACCGCGGGAGTGGGCTGCGGACCGAGCAAACCCACGTTGATGCCGGCGGATACCATTCCCGCCTCCAGCACGGACTCGATCAGATATCCCGAAATCCGGGTGTCCTTGCCGATGATCGCCAAACTGCCTGAATGCTCGGCTACGAACTTCCCTGCTGCCCACCCAAGGTCGAGGCAGAAGCCGGGGGTCATGGGGAGCTCGCCGACCTTGCCGCGTATGCCATCGGTGCCGAAATACTCCAACCGATCGCCGGGAAGAGGATTCACGTCTTGGGCCTGCCGTCCTGCTCGCGGAAGTTCAATGGGTTCGCTTCCGGCCGCAACTGAGCCGGAGGCGCAATCAGGTTTCCTCTGCAGGCTTCACTATGGGATCCGAACCCGAGGCAGAGGCGGGCTCCGCATCAGACGTGCGACTTGCGCGAGTCGTCGGAGGAGCAGGAGCGCGCGGACTTCCGCCCGCCATGATGTCTTCAACCTGCTCCGGCATCAGCGTCTCGTACTCGATGAGCGCCTTTGCCATCACGTGGAGCTTGTCCTCGTTCTCCTTGAGGATCTTTCTGGCAGTCTCGTAACAATCCTCGATGATCTTGCGAATCTCCTCCTCGATCTCCCTCGCCGTGGCCGCGGAGACGGAGCGGGTTCGAGTGGCGGCAGACAGTCCCAGGAACACCTCGCCGTCGTCTTCTTCGTAGGTGATGGGCCCCATGCGCTCGGAAAGGCCCCACTTGGTGACCATGTTCCTCGCCATCATCGTCGCCTTCTCGATGTCATTGGAAGCGCCAGTCGTGACCCCTTCGGGGCCATTTATCATCTCTTCGGCGATTCGCCCGCCGAACATCGTGCAGATCTTTGAGTGGATGGCCCGCTTGGACATGCTGTACGTGTCCTCTTCCGGCAGGAACATCGTCACGCCCAGCGAGCGGCCGCGAGGCACGACCGTGATCTTGTACAGCCGGTCGTGATCCGGCACCAGGAAGCCCACGATGGCATGGCCCGCCTCGTGGAACGCGGTGTTCCGCTTTTCGGATTCCGACATCACCATCGACTTGCGCTCCGCGCCCATCATGGTCTTGTCCTTCGCCATTTCGAACTCGGACATCGACACCAATCGCTTGCCCGCGCGCGCGGCCAGCAGAGCGGCTTCGTTGACCACGCTCTCCAGATCGGCGCCCGTGAACCCGGGGGTCCCCCTTGCGATGATGGAGGCGTCCACGTCGTCAGCCAGCGGCACACGACGCATGTGCACGTTCAGGATCTGTTCACGCCCGCGAATGTCCGGAAGCGGCACCACGACCTGTCGGTCAAACCGTCCCGGGCGCTTCAGCGCCGGATCAAGCACGTCTGGCCGGTTGGTGGCGGCTACTACGATGACACCGTCGTTTGCCTCGAAACCATCCATTTCCACGAGCAGCTGGTTCAGCGTCTGTTCGCGCTCGTCGTGCCCGTTGCCCAGACCTGCCCCACGGTGCCTGCCGACGGCATCGATCTCGTCGATGAACACGATGCACGGAGCGGCCTTCTTGGCCTGCTCGAACATGTCCCGTACCCGGGACGCGCCGACTCCGACGAACATCTCCACGAAGTCCGAGCCGGAGATGGAAAAGAACGGAACGTTCGCTTCGCCAGCAATGGCCTTGGCGAGCAATGTCTTGCCGGTTCCCGGCGCGCCGACCAGCAATGTGCCTCGAGGTATGCGACCGCCAAGTCTCTGGAACTTCTGGACATCCCGAAGAAATTCCACAAGCTGCAGAACGTCGTCCTTGGCCTCGTCGACACCAGCTACGTCGGCAAAGGTGGTTGGTGTCTGTTCCTCGTTGAGCAGGCGTGCGCGGCTCTTGAGAAAGACCATCGGGCCCCCGCGTCCGCCCATGCCCTGCATCTGTCTCATGAGAAGCATGAACACGGCGATCACTATGAGGATGGGCACGGCGGCCACGAACAGCTGGTAGAACAAGCCGTTCCCCTCCTCCTCCTTGCCTCGGACGTCAACACCGCGCTTCAGAAGATCTTCAAGCAACTGCTCGTCCGCTAACGGCAGCACCACCACTTCGAACCTGCTGCCGTCCTTGAATTCGCCCAGGATCTTCTTCCGATCCAGCTGCACGGAGTTCACCCGGTCACGTTCGACCTCTTCTATGAACCGGGTGTAGCTGATCTCCGGGGCGGAAGGAGCGCCGAGAAAGTTGTTGGCGATCAGGATCAGCACCGCCGCGATAAGGATCCAGAGGATCAAGTTCTTCGCCATGCCACTCACAGAATCGGCCCTAGATGAACGCAGTCATTGTCAAATTAGTTTACACGTAGGGAGCGATCGTCCCTTGTGCCCGGGAATCCAAGGTGTTCCAACACTTGCCGAAGTGCAGGAACCCGAGACGGACCTGGGGAACAGCCCCGAATGCACCGCCCTTCGCTCCTTTACAAGATGAACCTGTAGTCCATCCAGTCGCGAGAACCAACCGGGATGGATGCCCGCGCATGCACCACGCGTACCGGATTGTCCGTAGCACGCGCCTGGCGTCCGAACACCTCGCAGGAGCATGCAGACCAATTGAGCGCGCTGCCTGCCCGTTTCGAGTCTCGCTACTCCGCTGGGCCAGTGAGCCGGATCGAGTCTATGGTGTAGAGCCTGTCGCCAGCAGGAGTCTCCACGTGCACTTCAGCACCTTCCTTCTGCCCGATCAAGGCTCTAGCAAGCGGCGCCTTCAGGGAGAGCGTTCCCTTGCCTACATCGGCTTCGTCCTCTCCCACAATCCTGTAGGTCGTCAGGGTGCCGCCGTCCTGCTGGTTGAGCAGCGTCACGGTCGCTCCGAACACGACCGTGCCGGTGGGTTGCAACTTCGATACGTCAATGATCTCAGCGGTGACCAACTTGGCTTGCAGGTGTCGGATGCGTGCCTCGACGAGCCCCTGATTGTGCCGCGCGGCTTGATAGTCCGCATTCTCGGTCAGGTCGCCATGAGATGCGGCTTCTCCCACAGCCTTGGAAAGGGCCGGCCGCTCCTTGGTCATGAGACGGGTCAGTTCTGCACGAAGCGACTCGGCGCCTTCCACAGTCATGGGTGTCTTCACTGCACGAGCTCGTGATGCAAGTCCTGGAGCCGACGCACGCGATCGGACACGCCGTGGCTTATCGCCATGCAGAGGGCCTCGCCTCCTGCCAGCGTGGTGCTGTAGCTCACCCGATACTTTAATGCAAGTCTCCGGATCACCGCAGAATCCTTGATGGACTGCCTCCCTTCGGTGGTGTTGATGATCAGGTCCACCGTGCGGTTCTTCATCAGGTCCGTGATGTCCGGCCTGCCTTCCGTCACCTTGTTGACCACTTCCGATTCGATTCCCGCTTCCTCCAGCACAGCCGCGGTGCCCCGCGTGGCGACGATTGAGAATCCGAGTCTAACGAGCGATTGACCCAGCCTCGGAAGGAAAGGCCGGTCCGCCTCCTTCACGCTTACAAGGGCCAGACCCCCTTGGGGAAGCACGTCCCCCGACGCCAAGGTGGCCTTGGCGAACGCCCCTGGAAACGAATCGCCGACTCCCATCACCTCGCCGGTGGACTTCATTTCGGGGCCCAGAATCGGATCCACGCCCGGAAACCTGCTGAACGGGAACACCGGATCCTTGACGCAAACGTAGCGCGGCACGATCTCACCGGTGACGCCCTGAGATTCCAGCGAAGTTCCAGCCATGCACCGCGCCGCGACCTTGGCAAGCGAAACTCCGATGCACTTGGACACGAATGGCACGGTCCGCGATGCGCGGGGAGTGACTTCCAGCACGTAGATGGAGTTGTCTTGGATGGCGAGTTGCACGTTCATCAGGCCTATCACTCCCAACTCGAGAGCGATGTCCTTGACTTGCGACCGAATGAGATCCTGGACATCGGCGTTTAGACTGAAGGGAGGCAAAGAGCAAGCGGAGTCGCCCGAGTGCACCCCGGCCTGCTCGATGTGCTGCATGATTGCGCCGATCAATACGTTCTTGCCGTCTGAAACGGCGTCGACGTCCACCTCCACGGCTTGGTCCAGGAACGCGTCCAGCAGGATCGGCCCCGAATCGGAGACCCGGAACGCATGTTCGAAATAGAGCGAAAGGTCGTGCTCGTCGAACACGACTTCCATTGCCCGACCTCCGAGAACGTAGGACGGGCGAACCATCAGCGGGTACCCGATCTCCTCGGCCGCGGCAATGCCTTCCGCTAGTGTCGAAACGGTGCGATTGGCGGGCTGCTGCAGTCCCAGTGAGGAAATCGCTGCCTGAAACCGGTCCCGATCCTCCGCCCGGTCGATGGTTTCCGCACCGGAGCCGAGGATTGGCACGCCCAGTCGTTCCAGCTCCTCCACCAACTTGAGCGGCGTCTGTCCGCCGAACTGGACGATCACGCCGTGGGGGCTCTCGACGTGCACGATCTCCAGCACGTCTTCCAGAGTGACCGGTTCGAAGTACAGGCGATCCGAAGTGTCGTAGTCCGTCGAGACGGTCTCCGGATTGCAATTGACCATGATCGTCTCGTAGCC
>JAGWBL010000047.1:0-554 GCA_021295935.1 Pseudomonadales bacterium | reverse complement strand
CTCGATCCCTTGGCCGATGCGATTGGGGCCACCTCCCAGAACCATGATCTTCCGGCGATCAGAGGGCCTGGCCTCGCATTCCTCCTCGTAGGTGGAATACATGTAGGCGGTCGCTGCCGGAAATTCTGCTGCACAGGTGTCCACTCGCTTGAAAACGGGACGGACGCCCAGTTCCTGGCGCCGAGCCCGCACTGCAGACTCCGTGCTGCCAATGAGTTGCGCAATCCGCCTGTCAGCAAATCCGCGGCGTTTGAGATGGCGGAAATCTGCTGCGTCAAACGTCTCGAGCCCATGAGCGCCGACCTCCTGCTCCAGTCGAACGAGCTCCTGGATCTGATGCAGGAACCAGGGGTCTATGGCTGAACTCTCTGCCACGTCTTCGAAGGGTTCGCCTCGCCTGAGGGCGTCCGCCACGTGCCGGATTCGGTCAGCCCCCGGCTGGCGCAGTTCGAACATCAGGGAGAAGTCGGGATCCACGGGCTTTGTGTCCTCAACGGGATCGAGTCCGCGAATGCCGGTCTCGCGACTGCGAAGCGCCTTCTGGAAGGCCTCGG
>JAGWBL010000046.1 GCA_021295935.1 Pseudomonadales bacterium | reverse complement strand
AAGGGCGCTCTTTCCCAGACTTGGGCTTTGTGGCAAGCTGGCAGGGACGACCTACGCGAGCAAACTCCCGCACGCCGACTCGTCGCGTGACGGGTCGCGGAACGCGCGCCCAACAGACTGGTCTCGGTTTTCACAACGCGGAGGCTTGCCCTTCGCTACCGCCAACAGGCAGACTTCCGCCGGACGGCCTCCACTGGAGCAGCAAAGACGAAACGACTCGGCACAGCAGACGAGAAGACCTGTGCAAGGTTCAGCTCTCGACCAGGAACGCCGTGATCAGGACGACAGAGAACCTCATGCTCTCTGGTTCGAGCAGGCCGCTGAAGTCCGACATGCGCCGAGCTCTGAACACTGCCTGCCATGCGCTGTTTCATGCTCTGGCGGGGTGTTGCGCTGAGGAGTTGTTCAACAGAGGAACATGCGCGCTCATCCCGGCCGAGTTCGAATCTGCTGCGCCTCGAATCACCGGCCGGTCGAGCCAATCTGCAACGGCAAAGACCCAAGCCCGCCCTGCGTCGACATGCAGAGTCTCGCCTGTTCCTCCGTCGAGTTGCAGCACCATCGGCACAAGGCTGACTATGATTCGATGGCGAGGTTCGACCAGAGCGCAGTGGCACCCCAGATCTCGATTGCACAAACCGCACCCAGGGATTTCGAGCAAGCTCCGAGTCCAAAGCGGCGAGCATTCGCAAGAATCGTGCTGTTTCAGGCGCGAATCTGACGCGACAGGCACTCTACGACATCTTCGCCATGCATTCCTTAGCGGGCGGAACAGTTTCGCGCGACGCCGAGAGTGAGGGTTCCGCATCGACCAGCGAACCGTCGCACCCCAGCTGCGGCCAGCTTCGGCGCTACACCGCACACCGCCATTCGGAAGTGTCGACCACACGAACAAAGCCGGCCCCGAACCGCGCGTCTTGAGAGATCGGGAGTGCCCGACGGTCTTGCTCCAAGCACCTCCTCGCCCGCGATCCGACTGCACCAAACGACGGCCAACGTGGCCGGGATTGATCAAACTGTTGGTATCGGCATGTCGCGCCCCCAAGGTCGACTTTCCGATGCCGGCAGGCCAGTCGTTGAGGGTCTCTGCAGCATGACTGAGCGCTCTTCCCGTTGCCATGCATCCAGCATCGCTTTCGGAGCCATCTTGGCGCATTGAAGGACGACGACGGTGGACATTGACGCCAGCATCTTCCGCTCCTACGACATTCGGGGGGCCGTCGGCAGAACTCTCACATCCGACGCCGTCCGGTCCATAGGACGGTCCTTCGGGACGGAGGCTCTTCGCCGCGGCCACCGCAAGTGCGTGCTGGGAGGCGACGTGCGGCGGTCGACACCCAGCCTTCGCACCAAGCTGACCGAAGGCGTGCGATCGACGGGGCTGGATGTCGTCGACATTGGTGTCGTGACCACTCCCATCATGTACTTCGCTGCTGAAAGCCTCGGCGAAGGCGCAGGCTTGATGATCACGGGTTCCCATAACCCGCCCCAGGACAACGGCATCAAGATGGTCCTGGAGCATAGAGCCCTCATGGCCGATGAGATTCAGTCCCTTCGCCTGCGTATCCGGAATGAGGACTACGCACTCGGCAGGGGCCAGTTCTCCACACAGGACATGTCTGACCGATACATCGAGCGCGTCAGCACCGAGATCGAAATCTGCCGTCCGCTGAAGGTTGTCGGAGACTTCGGAAACGGGTGTGCCGGCATTCACACACCGATCGTTCTTGAACGACTTGGGTGCGAGCTAATCCCCTTGTACGCAAGACCCGATGGTCGATTCCCGAACCACCACCCGGACCCGGCCAGACCCGAGAACGTCTCCGCGTTGAGGTCCGCCGTCCTCACCACGCGTGCAGACGTGGGAATCGCATTCGATGGAGATGGTGACCGCTTGGGCGTCCTCGACGAAAGGGGGCGCCAGATTTGGCCCGACCGGTTGCTCATGCTCTTGGCCGAAGCCGTCTTGCGCGACAGCCCGCAGAAGACACCGGTCGTGTTGGACGTCAAGTGGAGTTCCAATCTCCGCAGGGTGATTGAATCGCTTGGAGGGACTCCTGTGATGTGCAGAACCGGACACACCTGGACGAAGGCCCGCATGCGCGAAACCGAGGCACCCCTGGGAGGCGAGTTCAGCGGTCACATCTGCTTCGCAGATCGGTGGAACGGAACCGATGACGCCACCTACGCCGCCTGTCGGCTGCTGGAGTTGGTCGCCTCCAGCGAACACCCCGCTTCGGCGCTCTTCGACCGATTTCCCAACTGGCAATCCGAACCCGAACTTCTGTTGGAAGTTTCGGAATCCGACAAGTTTCGGATCGTCGATGAGCTCGTTCACCGGTCCAGCAAACTAGAAGGATGCGTCACGGCAATTGACGGCGTGAGGATCGACCAAGCCGACAGCTGGGCGTTGGTTAGAGCATCCAATACCGCCGCGCACCTCTCGCTGAGGTTTGAAGGCAGGACGTCGGATGACTTGGCCCGCATACGCAGTCGGATGTTGCAGGAGCTCGTGGAAATCTACCCAGCGTTGCGTGCCCAATTTCGACTGCGGTCCATGTCCAATTCCTGACCCGAGCCCGTTTCGCCGGTGCTGGAAAGAGGCCGCCTTCAAGCCTGCTCGGTTCCCCATACCTGTAGCAATCAAGAAGGACCTTGCCAAGCTGAATCGGGGCCATCGACGACCGTTTGCAGAGAGGATCCAACGTGCACCGGCCAGCAACTTGACCGCCGTCTTGGCGCTCAGACCTCTCATTTCCGGCGACCACACATGGCGATGGAGATGTGGAGAAGTTCGCACCGCATCACCCGGCGACGGAGGTCTCCGCACACGAACGGAGTCCATCGGGGCCTCGGGCGCCTCAAACCCTCTGAACAAACCGCTCACCCTGCAACGCTCTCGCTGTCGACTCCCAGACCCTTGTCCTTCAGCAACTAGCAATGTTGTCCGCCGTCGGCAAGTTTGATTACAGTGGCGCGCATTCGCAAAACCCCGCGCTCCGACTCCCTCGTCAACCTGCCGGTCGTGATGACGAGTCCCATGTCACCCCCCTTGACAGGGTGCTGTGAAAGTCCCTCTTGCTTGCCGACTGCACCGATCTGGCATGCCGATTGCACCGAAAGTTGACGTGAAACGACAGCACGTTGACCTGCAGCATGCCACTGCCGTCCATTCCGTCGTAGCCCGGACGTCCGGTCCCGTCGACTCTCGTGAATCCTTGCTCCCTCAGCAATTGTTGGCTCAGCAGTTCGAATGCACCTCCGGCTCCATTTTGAGAAGATGCCAGAGCAACTCGGCCATCCACGTCTCGCCATTCGACTCTGTGACAGCGACCTGGTGTACGCCCCCCCTCATCAATTTGTTCTGCCCAGCTAGACTCGAAACTCACGATACTTTCTCGGCAGCTCGACGGCCGACCCAACTTGCCGGCCCTTCTCGGTGATCGCCCACACGCCACGCGCCGAGTCATCCACTGCTCCTATGTGGCGCAACGCCGTGCGCGCCCTAGCACCCACGTACGCGAACTTCGAGCGCGGCCCGTCAGAGTGGGGGGGTTAAGCACCGACTTGCCGAGCAACAGATCAGTCACGACCTGACCGTGAAGCTCGCGGATCGTCGCCACGTCGCCGAGTCACGCAAGCACTTGAATTGAGGCCCACATCAGGCCCCTGACACTAGGAATGGCCGCTACATCCAATCGTCGCCCTCTCCTTGAATGCAAACCGTCTCTCGAGCAACGAAGTATCCGTTCGGATCCGAATCAGAGCTCCGAGAAATCCAGCTGCTCCTCTCATGCCTTCCTGAAGCGCCACCCGTGGAGCACGCGCCCGTAGAAGTTGAACCACTTTCTTGCCTCGCGATCGTCGAACGGGTAGTCCGCTCCCAATTGCCTCGCCACAGCTAGACCAGTCACAAAGCACGTCTCCTGACTGTTCACCAGCGTATGAGCGCCGCAGTGCCAAGTTCTTCGCCTTCCTTGGAGGAAGCGGAACAGGTGGATCAGCAAGGCCACGTGGCGTACGTCGTGCACGATGTGCTGAAACCACCTCTTCTCGACGATCTTGTTCTCGTCGATGGCGCTCGTCGCGTTGTACGTCACCAAGCAAGGCTTGTCCGACCCCTTCGCCCACGGCTGCTGATTGTGCATGATGTAGGTGATTTCGTAATTGTCGGGCCGAGCGCCGTACTGTTCGATGTGGTTGCTTCGGGTGGCGAGGGCCTCGACGTCATCCTCCGGAAGCACCGAAGCGTCCCAGTGAACGATTGTGTGGTTGTGCAGCTCGCTCTCGTACCGCACCGATGCCAAGAGCCAGCTTTCAAGCAGAGTCGGTCGGTCAAGGATCATCAGCGTCTGGTTCGCATTGGACGCGAAGACGACCTCGTCGAACTCCTCCGCCTTGCCGGCTTCGTCTTCCACGAGAACACCGTCGCGAGTCCGAACCACCTTCCGAACCCGCCGGTTGAGATAGATGCACTGCCGAAAGCCAGCCGTCATGGCTTCGTAGATACGGCGTGTGCCCCCGGCCCAAGTCTGCATCGCAGTGGCGGATTCGATGTCGAAGAAGTCCAGGTACCGGCAAAACAGCGACGCTGGCATGTCGAAGACATTCGTCGCCATCAGGAAATTCACGAACATCGGCTTGAGAACCTTGTACCTGAAGTCTCCCGAGAACCGTCCAAAATTGAGAACCGTGCCCATGCTCACGTAGTTGAAGGGGTTGAGTGCATTCAACAGTTTCGACCGGGACCGACTTAGCCGACCGAACCACTTCAACCGCCTCAAGAGCTTCTGGAACTTCTCGATTTCCGGTTGCAACTGCCGCCTGATGTCGGAGTCGAGATCGTGGGCGTAGCTGCCGCCACCGTACCGCACGCTGTAGCTGAATCTGGTATCGATCAAGTCGATTTCGTGGTCCTCCATGAACAGAAGAACATGGTGGTACACGGACGGGATGCACGCAGTGACGGAAATGTCGAAAGGGATCGACTTGCCGTCGTCTTGCGGCATTTCAGCCGTAATGGCGTTTCCGCCGACCCGATCCTCCGCTTCGAACACACGGAAGTCAAAACGCTTGGGATGCCGATGCAACGCCCAGGCCGCCGCTAGCCCGGATACGCCCGCTCCGATGATCGCAACGCTTCTGGTGGATTCCGAACGCCTCGCTCCAGTCACACTCAAGTCCTTGTCCCCATCGTCGACATCCGCAGATCACTCGCACCCATGAGTGTGCTCCTTCGCGGTGGAACCAATGCAAGCCATGCCTCGCCAAGACTTGCTGGTCTGGTCGTCGCGCCCTTCGGATGGGTGAACTTCGACCTCCCGTGCCCGCCGGTTGCCGACCGGGATGGACATCCAAGTCTCGCAGAAGCAGTGCAGGGACACCTGCGAGCTGAGTCGCGCTCCCGCCCGAGCATTTCTGGACCCAACCCAATCACAGCAACCTCATGTTGTATCCGTCTTGGCGCCCCTCCGGAGGGGATCCGTTGCCGTTGCGTTCGCGAACAGCTCGAATTGGAGTCCTGTCGCGCGACCTGCGGCCGTCACACCGGCCCAGAGGCCCTCCACATCGGCGTCTGAACTCTCGCGGTATCGTCTGGCGGCGACGGCCCGCTGGCAGGATTGCCGCGCCATAGCGATGTTCTGCCTCGCTCACGCTCGAGAGGCACAGACTCTTCGCAGCCCGACCTGTTCTGCATCCGGCATCTCAGCCGAGTTCCGCTTGCACCCTCAACAAGCCCCTTCGATACTCCAGCAGGCCAGCCAACTCCTCGGGGTGTGTCTGTTCCACTCTCAGGTGCTCAATGAGGTCCCCAAGGGATGCCACCCCACGCACGTCCACTCCCAATTGGGACGACAGCGCTCGTGAAGCGGAGAGTCGGCCCTGCGGCGCGGGTTCCTCTCGATCAAGGGCCACCAAGACTCCTGAGAGGATGCCTCCCGCACTTCGAACAAGACCAGCGGCCTCCCGCTTCGCGGTTCCATCCGACACAACGTCGTCGACTATCAAGACTCGGCGTCCAGACAACTCGCCTCCGATGAGCCAGCCGCCTTCTCCGTGAGGCTTCACCTCCTTTCGATTGAATGCCAGATTCACCTCGAGGCCGAGATCAGCCAGACCGATCGCCACCGATGTCGCCAGGTGGATTCCCTTGTAGGCCGGGCCAAAGACGACGTGCGGCATCGCATCGAACTCCGTGACTGCCGCGGCGAAATGCTGTCCCAACCTCAGGAGCGCCGGCCCGCTCGCAACCGCGCCAAAGTCAAAAAAGTAAGGGGCGTGGCGGCCCGATTTGAGAACGAACTCCCCGAAGCTCAGCACGCCCCAATCAAGCAAGTCCCGCAGGAACGCCCGTACACGCGGCTTCACCTCGACAGCGCCTCCCGCTGCAGGCAAGAGATTTCGCGAATGCCCTTCTCCGCGAGCTCGATTGCGTCGATCAGTTCTGAACGTGAAAAAGGAGTGCGCTCGGCAGTGCCTTGCAGTTCGATGAAGCCCTTATGCTCCATCGCGACCACGTTCATGTCCGTGTCGCAACTGGAATCCTCCTCGTAGTCGAGATCCAGAAGCGCCTGTCCGTCACGAATCCCCACGGATACCGATCCGACCAACCCGACGAACGCGTCGGGCACGGATTGCCGCAAGGCGAGCGATACGGCGATGCATGCGCCCGAAATCGCTGCGGTTCGTGTGCCTCCGTCCGCCTCGATCACATCGCAATCCACTCTCAGCGTGTTCTCGCCAAGCCGGGCCAGGTCGGTGCTCATGCGAAGCGAGCGTCCGATCAATCGCTGGATCTCCATGGTCCGTCCGCTTTGGCGACCTGCAACTGCCTCCCGCGACGAGCGCTTGTTGGTGGATCCTGGCAACATTCCGTACTCGGCTGTGAGCCAGCCCTTGCCGGAATGCAAGAGGAATCGGGGGACGCCGGGTTCGAGGGTGGCAGTGCAGACGACCTTGGTGTTGCCGAAATGCGCCAGAACCGACCCTGGCGCGTGACTCAGAACGCCCGCCTCAAACCTCACCGCGCGCAGCTGATCGGGCAGTCGTCGATCCCGTCGTTGCTGATCGCTCATTGCAATCCATGCTCAATTCCGGAACACGAACTGGAGATTTTAGGGTTTGACGCCGCCTTGTTCGCTTCGCTGCCAAGCGTGGGATCCTCGATGCGCTCGCTCCAGCTCGGAACGCCCACGTTACCGTGGCGGTTACGCGCGCATCGCCAGTTGCGCCGCCT
>JAGWBL010000045.1 GCA_021295935.1 Pseudomonadales bacterium | reverse complement strand
GCCCACTCGTGTTGCAACCGACTTGACCATTGTAATCGCAATGAACCACCGGATGTGTAAGGAATCGCGACAACCGTCGCGTCGATTCACTCTTGACACCTCGTAGTGAGACTCCTTGCTGTCAGTCCGTGTGAAGTTCCCTGCATCAAGGCCTTCGCGGATGGGCTACGCAAACCCGTTCCTTGACGATCACTCTCAGCGTCCAGCCAGGTAACGAGACTGCAAGTGGACCAGGAACGCGGTCTCGTCAAGGGGATCGCCCGTCACACGTTCGAGCACCTCCAGCCCCGGCTCGACACATCCCCAACTGTGAATGTTGGTCCTGAGCCAGTCGGTGATGTAGCTGAAGTTCCCCGTGCCAACGTTTTCGGCAATGTCGGAGAGATCGTTCCTCATCGCCCGCATGAACTGAGCGGCGGCGAGCGCTCCGAGCGTGTAGCAAGGGAAGTACCCGAACACTCCGGAGTACCAGTGCACGTCCTGCATGCAACCGTCCTTGAAATCTCCTCGGGTGTCCAGTCCCAAGTAGCGGTCCATGGATTCGTTCCAAGCGTCCGGCACGTCCGAGATTCGCATCCGTTCGTTCATCAGTTCGCGTTCGATTTCGTACCTCAGGACGACATGCAGCGGATAGGTCATCTCGTCCGCCTCCACCCGGATCCGTCCCTTTTCGACCCAGGTGAGCGCGGCCAACAAGTTGTCGAGCGACCACGCGGGATCAGACTCTTCGATGCCGAACGACTCGAGCATCACCGGTCTTGCGTACTCGAGAAACGGCCGGCTCCTTGCAACCTGCATTTCCATGAACAGCGACTGACTCTCGTGCAGCATCTGGCCACAAGGGGCGCCTACCGGCTGGCTCCTCCACGCCTTCGGCAGTCCCTGCTGGTATAGAGCATGTCCGGTCTCATGGATCGTCGCGAACAGCATCTGAAGAAAATCACCCTCTCCAAAGCGTGTCGTTATCCGCGTGTCATCTGGCAGTCCGCCACAAAACGGATGGTGAGAAAGATCCAGCCTGCCCCGATCGAAATCGAATCCGAGTCCCCGCATGATCTCCCGTGCGAGCACCAGCTGCTTGCTCTCGTCGAAGCGCTCGCCGAGTGGAATGACCCTTCGCTGTCGTGCAAGGGCATCGTCAATCATGGAAGGCAAGGCTCCTTTCAGCTTCGCAAACAGAGGGTCGATCAGTGCTTGCGTGACCCCGCTCTCATAAGTGTCGATGAGTGCGTCGTACGGTTCCACACCCGCGCTCTCGGCGAGGCAATCAGCCTTCTTGCGGGTGAGATCGAACAGAGTCTCCAGCAATGGGCGCACCGACTTCCAATCGTGGCGTCCACGCGCGTCCCGCCATAACTGCTCGCACTTGGACCGCGCCCTGCTGATGGCGGAGACCAAGTCGGACGGCACCGCCTTGGCTCTCCGGTGGCTTCGAGATATGTGCTGAAGATTCGCCGAGTCCCACGGATCCAGCGACTCTTCCCGAGCGGCTTCTATAAGCTCGCCGGTCTCGGGTGCCGCCAAGAACTCGTGAGACAGCGATGCCAGGGTTGCCAGACTCTCGGCGCGTGCATCACTTCCGCCTGGCGGCATCATCACGGCATCGTCCCAAGAGAGAATCGCAGATGCGTTCTTGAGATCCTCTCGGGTCTTGACGCGGTCTGTCAGTCTGGCGTAGCTCATCAATGCCCTCACGGCGACCATGGAAAACGGGGTGGGTTGCAGTGTATGCAATATCGTCTCGCCGCAATCGAACGTGCGCACGCCAGAGCGCCTCCGTGACCGTTGGTATCCTTTGATCCCAACCGTCGATTCAGAGAGGAGAGTCGCCCATGATCCCGGATTCAGTTCAATTGGGCCGCTTTCGCTTCCACGTCTCATACCGCCACTTGCGAGGTGACGAAGGACTCTGCATTCGGGTGCTCGGACCCGTCGATGGCAACGAAGAGGAACTTCTCAGGTACGACTGCTTCAAGCAGGAGCCTCATTTCCACACGGAGGTCTTCGGCAAGAACACTATCACGCCCATCACGAGTGACCATCCCGTGGGTTGGACCCTGGAGCAGTTGCGAACCAGTCTTGCAGAACTGGTCGTCCAATCGGGTGGTGATCAGCTGGATGGCGAAGAGACTTCGCGCATAGTCGATGCGGTTGATCAATTGGCAATTGCCGCCAAGGGCGCCTACAAGGCCTCCCGCGAGTAGCAGATCTGACGGTCAAGAATTGTGTCGTCGCCACCACCGTCGATTGCCGACGAATATGCGGTACGCCTGATTCCATCGGACGTACCTGTTGAGTTGCACCCGATTCGGACCTCACGAAACAATCGCGCTCGAAGCAGAAAGCGTGATCGGGACGGGGCTTCATCCGCTTGGGGTTGCATCTCCAGGAGTTCCACGCAGGATTCGCATTGCTTCTTCTGTGGACGTTGAGAGGCCTTCTCGCCAGAAGCGGAATTCTGACCTTTGCCGAGCTCTCGTTCGCCATGCCCAGATGGGGCGCATGAAGCAGCTCTCTCGCATGCGTTGACACCCCGTGGAGGTCTCGTGCAGGCCGGTGATTGCTGACAGTTGGCTTCGCCGAACCTCGCTTTCTTGGCGATCACTCCCGGCACCTGCCGACCGTCGGCAGCAGTCGCGATGGCAGGTGGCCGGCGCGGCGATCACCATCCATGCCTGTTCAATTCGGACACCGAACAAGCGGTTGGATTCGGTCGAAGCTCAATTGCGCAAGCATGTCGCTCATCCAGGCCGGTGTGTGTCGATGGATGGGCAGTAGCGGTGCAAGAAGCAACCCCAATTCAGTCTGTTGCACTCACCAGTGTGGCGTCTTGGTTCATCGCTGAGTGCGATAGACATGGGTGCGTTTCTGTTGCTCTCAACCTCTTACGTGGCGCAACGGTCTGCACTCTCCTCAGATTTTCTTCCGCTTCATGAGCAGGAAGCGATAGAGGGGACTTTGACCGGGATCGCCGTGCAATGGATCAAGACTGAGGAAGCGTGCGCGGGTTGAGAGCTCTCAGATACCGAGAAGAGCCTTTCTCGCCTGATGGACTCGGGCTCTCACCTGCTGGAAGTAGTCGATCCAAAGATGAGCGGCTGTGCGCGTGGTCACCGACGTTGATTCGAGTTGCCCAATTCCAACACGCTATTGTTGATTGATGCCAGCGGCAACAAGAAATTGCGGTTAGCGTACAAGCCTGGCAGATCCATTTGGGGAGCGAACTCTTGATTCCATCCGTGTTCTTCCCTGCACCAGAATCATCAACTTCCGCGGGTTTTCAGACCCTACATACACTCCAATCGAAGATACTTGCTATTGCAGGGCAGTTTCAGACCAAATATGGCAATGGTCGGTTTTAGTGCGTGATGGCGGTGACATTGGAAAACGAAGGCTGGACGCTTCGCCGCCGCAGCCGTGACAATCCACCGTAGACGGAGCTGGACTCGCCACCCGCAGACGACGGCGACATGTTGATACAAATGGGATGGGAACGGTAGGCGTTGCTCGACGCGACATCACTGCACGCCGAGCGATGCAGGCATCGACCGAGTTCTGCTACGGACACCCTGTTTCCGGCCAAGCGCGCCGGCCTCGCCAGGATCCTGTTCGCGATCCTGCACCCGCGCCATGCCCGAGCGGCATCGGTGAACGCCGAATCGGTCCGGCTGCTTTTCGGTTCACGTCCCACTGAGAAATCGTTGGGCGATGTGGAAGTGGTCGTCGTGACTGGCGGGTGGCTCTATTCCGGCGTTCGGGTGCGCCATACCGCAGGGAACGTGCGTGTTTCCGGCTTGTCGCGAACGGATGCAAACGCTCTTGCCGATGCGCTTGAAACAGCGAGGGGCGACTGGTGGCGACGTACGCTTGCGACGCAACTGGAAACGCTCCGCTCCATACATGACCGGCTGTCGGCATTGGCCGATCCGCCCAGATACCTCACTGCCGACGCACTTCGCGATCTTGAGGCCGAAGCGCAAACAGTTGCAGGGGCGTTCCCGACGCAGTGGCCGGAAGCGCTATCGGAAGCTGCCGAAGTCCGAATGCTGCGAAGAGTTCTGGAGTTTCTGAAAGCGCCAGGCGATGCCAAGGCGAAGGCTAACGAGACGTTCGTCACCAACGAGCTGGTACGTTCGCGCGAATTCTTCGACCGGATCGAGGCCCGCCCGCTCACGGAGGAGCAACGCAGGGCAGTCGTGGTTGACGATCACCGCAACCTCTGTGTCGCCGCGGGCGGTAGCGGCAAGACCTCGCTCATCGTGGCCAAGGCCGGCTGGCTCATCCGAAAGGGGTATCGCAAGCCCTTTGATATGCTGCGTCTGACCTTCGCGCGCGATGCCAGGAGGGAAATGGACGAGCGGATGGATAAACGCCTCGGCACCGCGATCGCGCGCGACGCGACGGTGCGGACCTTCCACAGCCTCGCTATGGCGATCATCGGCAAAGCCGAAGGCAAGCGCCCGACGCTCGCCGCGACGGCCGAGAACGACCGGGCCCTGTTCGATCAGATCAAGGGAATCGTGGCCGATCTGTTCGCCGAGGACGGAGTGACGCAAACCGTGCTGGAGTGGTTTCAAGGGCAGTTCGCACCGTACAGGAGCCAGTACGAGTTCAAGCCCCACGGCGAGTACTTCGATTACATCCGAAAGTTCGGCATCCGCTCGCTGAAGGGCGAGGTAGTCCGCAGCTTCGAGGAATGCGAGATCGCGAATTTCCTTTATCTGAACGGCGTCGCTTACGAGTACGAAACCCCTTATGAGCACGACTTGGCGACCCCGGAGAGGAGCCAGTACAAGCCCGACTTCCATCTTCCCGAGCATGGCATCTACATCGAGCATTTTGGGATCAACGACGCGGGGAACACCGCGCCATTCGTCGACCAGGAGAAGTATCTGCAGGACATGGAGTGGAAGCGCAATGAGCATGCCAGGCACTGCACCGTCCTGATCGAGACCTTCAGTCACGAAAAGACTGATGGCAAGCTGCTCCGGAACCTGCAGGAGAAGCTCTTGGTCCATGGCGTGACTTTCTCGCCGATACCGCGCGAGAAGACTTTCGCCGTGCTCAACGAACAGGGGAGGATCGATCCTTTCGCGCGTTTGGTGGCGACCTTTCTGCAGCACTACAAAGGAAGCCGGCTGTCCTTTGACGAGATCGCCGAACGTGCCTGCACGCGCCGTGACCGGAGGCGGGCGGAGGCGTTTCTCTCGGTTTTTCGGCCGATCTTCGAGCGCTACCAGAAAGAGCTCGCCCGCTTAGGCGAAATCGACTTCCACGACATGATCAACCGAGCGACCGATCTCGTGGAGAGAGGTCGTTACCGCAGTCCGTTCAAGTACATTCTGGTAGACGAGTTCCAGGACATTTCGCCGTCCCGCGCTCGGCTGATGAAGTCTCTGCTCGACAGCTCGCCAGGGTCCCAGTTGTTCGCGCTCGGGGACGACTGGCAGGCGATCTACCGGTTCGGCGGCTCGGACATCGCGGTCATGCGGGAGTTCAGGGACTACTTCGGCTCGTGCAACCGAGTCTTTCTTGCAACCACATTCCGTTGCGCCGACCGCATCGCGGCGGTCGCAACAGATTTCGTGCTTCGCAATTCGGCGCAGATCCGCAAAACGGTCCACACGATCCGCAAGGCGAACCGGCCCTCTGTATACGTCGGGCTTTCCGACGAACAGGAACTCTCGCTTCTACCAGAAGCGCTCGAACGGATCACGGAGGACGCCCGACGGCACGATGGCACGTCGGAGGTGCTATTGCTGGGTCGCTACAAGCATCTGCGGCCCCGCAATCTGGACGCGTTGCCGAGGCAGCATCCGGGCCTTCGCTTCACTTGGATGACCGTGCATCGTTCGAAGGGACTCGAGGCCGATTATGTTGTGGTCCTCGGCCTCCGTTCGGGAAAGCACGGGTTTCCCGCCGAAGTCGCCGACGATCCGCTGCTCGATCTGGTGCTGGCGGCACCCGAGACTCACCCGAACGCTGAGGAGCGTCGCTTGCTCTATGTGGCCATGACCCGGGCGAGACGGCAAGTCTTCCTGCTTGCCGACAGCGGACCACCGTCCGAATTCGTGACGGAGTTGATCGACCGCGATTACGATGTGGAGGTGTTCGGCCGTCCGTCGGCAGGGAACGTCTCCTGTCCGCTATGCATTGGCGGCCGGATGGACCGTCGGGAAAACGCCAGAGACCAAAGCGTTTTCTTCGGGTGCTCGAACTTTCCACTCTGCGAGCACACGGCGGGTTCCTGCCCCCTGTGCGGGAACGGCCTTCCCGTCAGGTCCGGCCAGGCCTACCTCTGCCGCGACTGTGGCGGGTCCATCGAGGCCTGTCCCGTCTGTAACGGCTGGCTGAACACCAGAATGGGCAGGCACGGCCGCTTCCTCGGATGCTCGAACTTCCCGGACTGCAACTACACACGAAACCTGAGGAAGTCAAATCGAGCGCGCGGGTGGGTGCCAAACGATGCGAAATCAAGACGGCGCATGCGACGTTGACAGCGTGATCGTCTTTGCCCGCCAGGGCATTCACGCTCCGTCTGAACTCAGCGTTTTGCACACTTGAACAGGCCCCTAGGTTTTTCCGTTCCACTGTCCGAACCACGGAAGTTGTAATAGCTGCCCGTTCCATCGACAGAGATCACAAAGGCGCACTCATAGGTGCCCTCTACATTATTCAGGCACCAATTCCACCGGCGTTCAAGGCCCTGCACTTCGAATTGCGTGGTCTCGACGATCTCGCCGAATCTGATCTCACCGGTGCCGTCGTGCAGGTTAGCCGTCAACGTTACGCAGTTCTTTGCAAGGAACCCGCAGCCGTCCAAATAGTCGCCGCACTTCCACTGTTCGATCCCTGCCTTGGTGTCCTCCTTCGGTGTAGCACCCTCGACGTTCGGTGAAGTGCCATCTGCGGTTGCACAACCAGCAACGAGGGCCAGCAATGGAAAAAGCCGGCGTGGCGTCGAATTCTCGCTCATGCAGCGGTCTTCTCTTGCGTTGGCTGGTGGGGTCTTTGTTCGGTGCCGCCGGCTGACCGAGGCGAATGCCGACATGGGTGCCCGGAATGAACGACTGGCACACATTGCTGCATGCTACCCCGTGACGCTTCCCGGGGATCGGCCAGCAGGTGAAAGTATGCTTGGAGCAGTCCGAGCTGCATTTCCAGCTAGCGCATGCGCCATCTACTTCACATTCTGATCGCCGTCGTTCTGGCGCTTGGACTCACCTACCTCACGGGAATTGCAGTGAGGCAACTCCGGCGAAGGAAGGCAGCTCGAAAGCGGGACGAGACCTTCGATGTCGACCAAGGATCGTTGCCGAGTTGGCTGCTGCTTCTGTTTCTGGGACTAGCGGGTCTTGGGCTCTACATCACCTACTTGGTGAT
>JAGWBL010000044.1 GCA_021295935.1 Pseudomonadales bacterium | reverse complement strand
ATTCTAGAGACGGGTTTTGCCCTTGGCAAGTCGAGCCTCACCAATTCTCATGGATTCCGCTGATCCGCGATCCAAACGCTCGAATACACTCGCATGTTAGGAATCACCTGACGGCCATCGATGCCTGAACCTGGCTACAACGAACCAGTCCTCGAAGTCTTCGAGGCCATTAGGGAAGCAAGGAGGATCCTGGAAGGGAACTTTCCTCCTCTCTGGATCGAAGGCGAAGTCTCGGCCATGAAGAAGCATCGATCAGGCCACTGGTATTTCGTGCTCAAGGACGACAAGGCAGCGCTGAACTGCACGATGTTCGCCCATGAAAACCGCAGAGTGCGATTCGACGTGGCCGACGGAATGAAGGTCCGCGTCAAGGCTCGCCTGACCATTTATGAGCAGCGCGGGCAGTTCCAAGCGAAAATCTCAGCCATTGAACTCGCCGGCAAAGGAGAACTGGAGGCAGCTCGAAAAATCCTGGTTGACAAGCTTCGCGGTGAAGGACTGTTGGACGCCGAGCGCAAGATGCTGCCACGGTATCCGGATCGCATCGCGGTTGTGACATCCCCGCAAGGCGACGCCCCCAATGACGTTCAAGTCACCCTGGCGGCAAGGTGGCCCGTAGCTTCCGTCATTCTTGTTCCGACCAGCGTGCAAGGCGCTACGGCGCATCTGGAAGTAGTGTCCGCGTTGGCAAGGGTGGAAGAACTCGATCCGAAACCCGACGTCGTGATCGTCACACGGGGCGGCGGATCACTGGAGGATCTCTGGACGTTCAATCATGAGAGCGTGGCGCGCGCCATAGTGGACTGCCCCGTTCCGGTTGTCACCGGAATCGGTCACGAACAGGATCGAACCGTTGCGGACCTGGTTGCGGATGTCGAAGCCCTGACACCCACGGACGCCGCGGTCAAGTGCACCCGAGACCAACGGGAGCTCTACATGACGCTGCACGGCCACGCGACGCGCCTCAAGGTGAGTGCGAGACGCACACTCGACAGTTCTCGCATGCGATTTCGACAATCGGGTGCGCGAGTGCGTTCTCCGGCCCGTCACATCAAGAAGCACTGCGCCCGAATCGATCAATTGTCGCGTCGACTCGTCAGAGAATCCGTTCGCAAGATTGCCGCAGGGTCGACAGCCACTGGCCAACTCGGCAACCGCCTGTCGATTCGGATGGAAACCACCCTGCAACTGGCTTCCAGCCGAATCACCACGACTGCTCCACGCGTTGTGCATCCGAGAAGCAGGCTTGCGAAACTCGAGAGCGAGCTGTCGGAACACCGATCGCGCTTCTTCGAACTCGCAAGACACAGGATGGAAGCGTCCATGGTGAACCACGCGGACCTGTCAAGGCGCCTGAAAGCGACAAACCCGCGGCATCGCCTGCGCACCATGGAGACGCAACTGGACGGTCACGGCAAGCGACTGTTGCGAACCGCATTTGCCAGAGTTCAAGATGCAAGGGCCGAACTGGATGCAAGTCTACGCACGCTCACGGCAGTGAGTGCCTTGGCGACCCTGGACCGCGGCTACGCCATAGCAGCAGTTCCGGATGGCTCCAGATGGGGCACTCCGGTGACCGACATAGCGCGGGTGAGCGCGGGCGACAGCCTTCATGTACACATCAAGGGAGGAACGATTGACACCCAAGTCAAGAAAGTTCGGAAACAGGACGATGGCTAAGGCGATCGTGACGGGTCTGGCTGTGCTCATCGGATGTGGAGTGGCAGAACAGACTGCGGCGACATTCCAGCTCGTGGGCGTCGTCGGCGGGGTCGTTCGGGTGGAAGTTCCGGACTCCACCTCGGAAGTGGCCTTCCTGGGCAAGCCCCAACTGTTACTGGGCTCGTCGGCCGTCCTGGCCATCCCATTGGGAACGGAGAGCGGTTTGCACGAGTTCGCGGTGATTCCAGGTGAACCAGGCCGCGCGTTCGGCGTTGTCGAGGTTGTTGCCAAGGACTATCCCAAGGAATACATAACCATCGAAGACGAGGAACAGGTGAGTCCCTCAGCCAAGACACTGAAGAGAATCAGCCGCGAATCGCAACTCATGCGAACTGCGTACGCAAGGTTCACGGCTCATCCTCAGGACCTTGTCCCATTGGTGCTGCCGGCCGAGGGGCGCAAGTCCGGTGTGTTCGGATCGCAGCGGTTCTTCAACAACCAGCCCCGCAAACCCCACTCCGGACTGGACATTGCTGCCCCCGTGGGCACGCCGATCAAGAGTCCCGCTCCCGGAGTGGTTGTCGTTACCGGCCACTTCTTCTTCAATGGCAACACCGTGATGATCGATCACGGAGGGGGACTGGTCTCGATGATGTGTCACATGGAGTCAATCAGCGTCCAGGAGGGACACGCCGTGGAACGAGGATCCATCTTGGGCACCATCGGCACCACCGGCAGGTCGACTGGTCCCCATTTGCACTGGAGCACAAGCCTTCAGGGAGAGAGAATCGATCCCGAGGATCTCATGCGCGTCGTGAATTCTTCCTATGACGGATCAGCCTCCGGCGGCGAGCCAGCTGACGTGGAGTGAGTCGATTTCGAAGGTGCTTGAACGGGTTCGAAGTCGACCTGAAGGCTATCTTCACGGGCATGCCCGAGAGTCCGAATGCTTGGCGAAACCGGTTTTCGAGGTATCGCACATAAGAACTGGTCAGCGACTCTGTCTGGTTCCCGTGGATCAGGATCGCAGGGGGAAAAGTACCGACCTTGTTCGCGTAGCGAAGCCTGATGGTCCGCCCGCGTACGGCCGGTGGCGCGTGATCCTCAACCGCGTTGCTGAGCGCACGATTGAGTTCGGCGGTCGTGACTTCGAAACGACCAGTTGCATGGACACGATTCACTTCTGCCAGGACTCCCGAGAGTCCGGATTTGGTCAGAGCGGAGGTGTAGCGGACCGAAATCCAAGGAGCGAAGCGGAACCGCCTTGCGAGCTCGTTTCGGATCCTTCTCTTTTCCTCGCTGCTTGGGCAGTCCCACTTGTTGACGACCAGCACAATGCCTGAGCCAGCCTGCGTCGCGTAGGAACACAGGTGTAGATCCTGTTCCACGACGCCCTCTGTCGCATCAACAATCAACAGCGACACCTGCGCCGACTTCATGGCTGCAAGTGCCTGCACTATCGAGAATTTCTCTACCGACGCGGTGACCCTTCCACGCCGGCGGACGCCTGCCGTGTCGACCAAGCGCATCCGACGGTAGGGCAGATCCACATCCACCTGGACCGAATCCCTCGTTGTACCAGGCTTGTCGAACACGAGGCACCGATCAGTTCCGGAGATTGCATTGACCAGCGTTGACTTGCCGACATTGGGTCGGCCGACGACTGCCACAGTCACGTCTATGGCGTTCCGCTCCAGCTTTCTGCGGGGAAGGCGATCGGTTACAGACGAAGCGAGCTGGTCGATCCCACGATTGTGACTGGCGGAGACGACCATGGGCTCCCCGAATCCCAGGGCAGCGGTCTCGGCTACGATCGCCAGCTGATGGGCCAGTTGGACGCCGTCAACCTTGTTCAAGACAGGCAGGACGGGAACTCCGCGCTGTCGAAGATCAGAAGCGATCTCTTCATCCCCGGGGGTCAGTCCCTCCCGTGCCTCCAGCAGGAACATCACCAAGTCCGCCTCGTCTATCGCGATCGAACTCTGTTCAGCAATGGCCTCGCCGAGATCGGAAGCATCGAGCAACCCGCCTGTGTCTATGAGAGAGACGCCTTGCCCGATGCGTGAGGCGACTCCGTAGCGACGGTCGCGCGTCAGCCCCGGCTCGTTGTGGACCAGCGCCTCCCTATGGTTGCAGAGACGATTGAAGAGAGTGGACTTCCCGACATTGGGACGTCCTACGATGGCGACGACTCCAGATCTCTCGTCGGGGGCGATCGCGTCTTCGGTCGAGGCGCTAGTCTCGTTCGACGCTGTAGGAGTAGAGATACCCATTGTTCGCGAGGACGTACAGATCCCCCTCTTGGTACGCGATCGGGGACCTGACGCCCTCTCTCATCTTCCGTCTTGCGACGAAGCGGCCGTCGCTTTGGGCCAGGATATGCACGTAGCCAAGATGGTCGCCCACCGCCAAGTAGTTCCCAAAGACAATCGGCTCGGTGAGCTCGCGGTTGATCAGCGTCTCGACTTCCCAATTGACCTCGGCCAACTCAGCGTCCACCGCCTTGAGCACTCCGTCATTGGCCACGATGTAGACCTGTCGGAGGCCTGTCTTCGGCGAAATGTGCGACGAAAGGTCCAGTTCCCAGAGGACCTGCCCGTTCGCTCTCGAAATTGCCTTGGTAACGCCCTGATAGCTTGACGCAATGACCATCGGACCGAAGATCAGCGGCGTTCCATCGACATCGACCAGACGATCGATTTCGCTCGTGCCCTCAGGCAGGGCGATGCGTTGTTCCCAGAACGCCGCACCAGTTGAAATGTCGAACGCGGCGAGAATACCGTTCGAGAATCCCGCATAGATGACGCCATCAAGGATGACCGGCGCTGCAGTTCCACGAAGCGTCAGCGGCGCCACTTGAGAGTCGTACGCCCATCGAGGTGCACCATCTTTCACGTCGAGCACATGGAGCTTGCCGTCCGCTGTCTGGACCGCGACGACTTCCGACCTCACCGAAGGTGCAGCGAGGACTTCGCTTGTGACTCTCGTGCGCCACAACTCCTTGCCATCGGCCGCTGACAGCGCAATCACCTCGCCACGCGTAGTCCCAAGCACGACCATGCCTTCGCCCGCACCCAGACCTCCCGACACGAACGAGGTGTCAGCACGATCCCTGACTTGAAGAAAGCCCTTGGAGCGCGGCCTTCCCACCCGCGCCGACCACTCCACACGGCCGTTAAGTCGGTTGCGCGCCTCTACGATGCCGTAAGCATCCGCAGCGACGACCAAGTCACCAACGATCCGGGGCGCAAGAGCAATGTACTTCTTGCCTAGCCCCTTTCCAATTCGGGTGCGCCAATTCAGATCCAGAGTCGCTTCCGGGGTGAACTCTGCAAGATCGAGTGGTTTGCCCTTCTCGAGCTTGGCGTCTGAATCATCCCGGCCCAACAGGCCGCAACTCGTAAGAAGCGCGACGCTGACAGTCTCGGCAATCCACGCGACCGCAATCCTCTTTCGCGATCCAGTCATGGAGTCTTCGGCAAGGAAGCCAGTTTCTGGGTGATTGCATTGGAAGACAGCGAAGGACTCAGATTCTCGATGGCTGCTTCGTAGGCCTTGCGCGCAGCCCCCAACTCCCTGCGTACTCGATGTATGTCACCCGAGAGGTCCAATGCCATGGATCGATAGCCGGATCCACGAACGTTCGCGAGCGTCTGCAGCGCTTCGTCGTATCGCTCGAGCTGGATTTCGACTCGTGCCTTTCGCAGTGCGAACTCTCCGGAGATCAAGTTGCCTTTCGTCAACCGAAGTGCTTCGTCCAAGAGCGGAAGCATCGCCTCCCACTCCTCCGCTTGCGCGTGCTCCTTGGCTTCGTGAAGCAGTGCGAAGGCTCGGTAAGGACTGTTTCGATGGTCCTGCTCAAGAGATTGCAGGTATTCGTCGACCGGTTCGGACAGGCCCCGCGCGGTCCGGTACTCCTGATACAGGTCCGCTGCTTCCGTTGCCGACACTTCCTGGCGCTCCTGATACCAGCGCCAGCCGACGATGCCCGAAATGGACAAGGCCACGGCAATCACGATGGGAATGCCGTTCGTCTTGACGAAATCCTTGATCTTCTGCGCCTGCTCGATGTCGTCGTCGAACGGATTGCTCACGGCACCCTCTCCAATGCTGAACTCATGTACTCCAGTAGACCCGATGCCGGCACGGTGTCCTGAGGTCGCTCTTCGCGCAACCACTTCAAGCCCACAGTTTGCGCGTCGCGTTCCGCGTCGCCGATGATCAACGCCCAGCGCGCTCCACTTCGGTCCGCCTCCCGCATTCGGTTCTTGATCTTGCCTCCTCCTTGATGCTCCCGAACTCGAAATCGTCCCGTCTCGCGGAGACTGCGGGCGATGCCGGTCGCGTAGCTGCGGTTTGAGCCTCCCAATTCGCCAACGTAGATGTCCAAACCGTCCGAATTCGTCACACCGCCCTTTTGGCTAAGCAACAGCCCAATGCGATCCAAGCCCATCGAAAAGCCTACCGCCGGTATGTCCTGAGAGCTGCCGAGCAGGGTTGCCAATCCGTCGTAGCGTCCGCCGCCACCGATCTGCTTCTGGGAGCCGAGCTCATGGGAAGTCCACTCGAACACCGTGTGGGTGTAGTAATCCAATCCCCGGACAAGATCCCTTCGCACCGTGAAGCGCACGCCCGATTCCTCGAGGCGGTCGAGCAACTCGTCAAATCGTGAACGAGAATCCGGGTCCAGGTAATCATGCAGATCCGGTCCGTCCTGAAGCAATTCCTGCGTGCTCTCAGTCTTCGAATCAAGAATCCTGAGCGGGTTGACATGCAAGCGGTGTTGGCTGTCGGCATCCAACCGACTCCGCACCGGTTCCAAGTACTGAACGAGAGCCTTGCGGTAGGCTTGCCGTGAAGGCGGGCTGCCAAGCGTGTTCACCTCCTATTGGGCTGACTCGAGCTCACCGAGCGCATTGAGTAGATCTGCGGTGATGCAGATCATCTCGACGTCGATGTCGGGATCTCCATACCCGAACGCTTCCGCACCAACCTGATAGAACTGACGAAACCGGCCCCTCTGAGGCTTCTCGTGCCGAAACATCGGACCGGCGTACCACCACTTGGGTCTGCTCCCCCTGATGGCTCCGGAATCCAGCAAAGCCCTGACACAGGACGCTGTGGCTTCCGGACGCAGAGACACTTGGGAGCCATCGCGAAGTTCAAAGGTGTACATTTCCTTGGACACGGTATCTGTGCTCTCGCCGATGCTCCGGTCAAACAGCGACGTCACTTCGAGCAACGGCAACCGTATCTCGTTGTAGCCGTAGCCCTGCAAGACTTTGATGGCCACGGACTCCACCTGAGCAAGGCGGGCCACATCCTCGCCCATGAGGTCGCGAAACCCGCGAAGGGGTTGAAAGTTCTGGCTCATGGACCCACGGACAGACGAGCGATTCGGTTCCTGGTGCGCGAACCCAGTGCAACTTCCTCACCTTGGTAAGTGACCGTTGCCATGGCTGCGTGCCCGAGCACGATGTCGAATGGTGCTTTTCCCTCCAGTTCGTGCCTGTCCCCTGCATTGGCAGTGCCGATGTAGAGTGTGGTGCCTGTGGCGTCAATCACGCTTGTGTAGCAAAGTCCGGTGAACGAAAGCTGAATCCGGTCGAGACTGGAGTCGGGCGTGTCGCCCGAGACTTCGTCGCTGGTTGCTTGCAGGTCGGTGAGGGGTGGTGTGAACTGCTCCTGTTCCCCCTGCTGCGCTCGCGCGGCCGCTGCGCTCTCTCCGTTCGCCGTGGACACAGAGATATCCTGCTGTTCCTGCCCGTTCGGTTCAGTGACGCCGAGTTCTGTCAGTGGCGGATCGCT
>JAGWBL010000043.1 GCA_021295935.1 Pseudomonadales bacterium | reverse complement strand
GTGCCTTCTCGATGAAGCCTCCGGGGACATTGCGGTCCATGTTCTCGACTGCCTCGTTGCCGTCGGAAACGGAACGGGGACATCCCGTCTCACGCGTCGTCGAAATCAGCAGTCGAGGAAACCGCATGAGCGATTCTGCGTCTAGGCCTGCTTGTCGAAAATCCACCCGCGTCGCTCCTACGGGGTCTCGCTTCTGTGCGGCCTCAGGCACTCCTTTGCTCAAAGTTTCGCTCCAGGGGAACTTCGTCGATTGCTCTTCCGTCCTCTTGGCTTGCCTCCTCTTGGAATTGCCTCGGCTAGTGTGGTCCGGCAGTTGCAACGGCAATAGGCCTGCATCGGATTGAGTTGAGATCGAGTAGGCAAGGCCCTGCTTTTGTCGGCCATTTCGAGTTTGACTCATCCAACGGACATGCGGTTGGGGTCGTGCCGGCAGACGACCGAACCGGTGCTGCATGAGTGGAAGCGCGCGATGCTCCGCGCCGCGGTGCTGCGCGTCGCATCTTGCATTCAAATCCCGGGTGCCTGTGGCTCCGACGCTTCTCGGGCCGTCTTCGCCAAACAAGGCTTCCACCAATTGATGGACCGGGTCGGGGACTGACTTGACAACGCAGTCGCCGAAACTCTGTACGCCCGCTGCAAACGGTTAGCGCCGACGTCTATTGGAGATTAGGTCGAGAATCTTCCCGGACACTTGTAGAGTTGCTTTGATGACGGGTACAACGCCCCGCTTCCACACACTGAGTAGAGAAACCTGAGTCCTTTGCAGTTCGGTTGACGACTGTCTGGGGGCCAAGTGGGTTGAAATGGAAGGGTCTGCGGGGCATTCCGGCTGTACATCTTGCTCTGTGAGAACAGAGTGATCCCAATTTCCCTAATGTCTCAAGACGTTGATAGCGGCCGGCTTCCAGTGCCGTCCGGCCCCGGGAATGTAGTCCCTCTCTTGACTCTTGCTATCCCTCCGATTCAATCATCCGGGCAAATAAACCACCGAAGTCAAGCAAGACTCTGGGTAAAATCCACTTCCATCAAGGGAGGAGTCCAGGATGCGGATGCCGTCATCGGGTGTCACGTGCTCAAGGATGCGATCGCAGCGGCAACCCGCATCAACCCGGGTCAGTACCAAAGGGTGTACAAGCGGTTTAAAGGCGTGGAGGTTTGCGACGTCTACCGCTAGTACCCGGCCGACCCAGACAACAACGCCGAATGGAACTCCTTGTCGAGGGGAACATACTCAGTAGTTCTCGGCTTCAGCACGAAAATCGGGTCCCGAACAACCGTGACGTCATATCCGTCTCGTTGCAGTTCGACCTTACGCAGCTTGAACGTTCCAGTGACTTCCACGTCCGATCTCACTCGCACGAAAACCGGCCATGCATATGACGGGAGCTGAGCCTGAATCTGCTCCGCAAAGCTCCCCAAGTCCAGCGATTCCGCTCCTTCCGTCAAAGTGACGGCAGCCATGCCTGCTCGGCCTTCGGTTCCGGGAATGTTCACTCCATAGACACTGCAGATGTCCACGTCGGGCAGGAGATTCACGACCTCGCTTACCTGTGTGGTGGACACGTTTTGGGATCGCCATCGGAAGGTGTCGCCGACGCGATCGACAAATTGATAGTGAGCGTAGCCGAGCGAGAATCCCACGTCGACCGTTCTCAGCAGGTCGCCAGTGTTGAACCAGGCATCTCCGTCCTCGAACGCGTCGCGGATGATCTTCCTTTCGGTCGCGCCCGAATCGGTGTAGCCCTCGAATCTCGATTTGTCGGTGATTCTTGCAAGGCACAACCCCTCCTCGCCGTCCCTTGCCACCACAAGACTTCCGGTTTTGCTGCGTATGAGTTCGTCAGCGTCTACGTCGTACTCCACCAAGCGAACGTCGGTCGTGGTCAGTCCGATCGTGTTCTTCTTGTTGAGGAGATAGGCGAAGGACGCATTGCCCTCGCTGGCACCGTAGAACTCGATGACCCGGGGAATGCGAAACCTGTCCGCGAAGTCTTCCCAGATATCCGGTCGCAGGCCGTTGCCGAGGATCGAGACGATGGGATTGGCACCATCGTCCGGGCGTCTGGGAGAGTTGTGCAGGAACCGACACAACTCGCCCACGTAGACGAACATGTTGCATCCGTGCTTGCGCACCTCCGGCAAGAACGCACTGACCGAGAACTTCCTGCGGAGGTAGATGGATGCGCCGGAGGACAGCGCCGCGCCGACCCCAACGATGGTGGAGGTTCCGTGGTACAGCGGAGTGCAGAGGTAGATCCTGTCTTTCGGTGTGGCTTTCAGCCCTGCCAAGTGAGCCATCTTGGCGGCAGAGAGAAACCGGTTGTTGGACACGATTGCCGCCTTCGGCAGCCCAGTCGTTCCCGAGGTGAAGATGTACATGCATGGGTCCCAATTCATGACATCCTGAGTCTCGGGGTGGTTCGAGGTGGGCATGTCCCGGATCAGCTCCGCCAGGTCAAGTGCCCAGTCGGGAACCGATCCATCCGTACCGTCCGCCACGGCCACGAAACTGGATTCTTGCTTCAGTCCCAACTCTGAGCGCACGTCGTCGACCACGTCAGCGAGCTCGGTTCCGAACAACATGATCTTGGCATTCGTCGAAACGATGCAGTGCTTCAGCGGATTCGAACGAAGCCCGGTATTGACCAACGCGCCGATCGCTCCAAGCTTGTTAAGCGCAAGCATGCACGAGATGTACTCGATTCGGTTCTCGACAAACAGGGCCGCGATGTCGCTCTGGCCGATGCCGATGCTCTTGAGAGCGTGAGCGATCTGGTTGGACTGGGCGTTGAGTTCGCCCCATGTCAAGGATAGGCCTTCGAACACGACGGCCGTCCGATCACCATGTTGGTCCGCGTTTCGTTCAAGCAACCTTGCAATGCAGTCCTTGTGATTCGCCGGTTTGGACTTGAGCGCCTTCTTCACCGTGAGAAGGCTGGGAACCGCCCCAAGGACCTGGATTGTGTCGAGAAGTCCCATCAACTGGCCTCCCGAGGGTTTAGGAGAGTCAAAGATACTCTGAGGTCGGCCATCGGGTCCCTTCCGTAACCAGGGACCCGGTCCAATGGGTGGGTCTTGGCGGCTCGATGGAGATGTCGGACAGCGCAGTCTTGCGTCGGAGAGTCCTCACTCTTCGGGCTCGGATCGGTCCCGTACGCCGAGGGATCGTTCCTTGCGTTCCACCCAAGCGTCGATTCGGGGGCGAAGCAAGGGAATCTCGAGCGCGAGCACGACAAGTCCGAGTGGAAGCATCCACATGCCGAGTATCGGAAGAAACCAGAGCACGCCCCCAAAGCACAGCGCAATCCCCGCAAGGACCCGCGTCGGGCGTTTGAGTCTGCGTATGCGTCCCCAGTGTCGCAGCACGGCCTTGAGGAAAGACCGCCCCTTACCGAGTTCTGCAGCCATCGCTCTTCCCGGTGGACGCGCAGGTGATGAGAACGGCGAAGCCGCTTGCGGGCTCAACGTCGCCGCACCTCGAAAGCGTACTCAAGTGTGGTTTCAGGACTGTGACGCGTGACCGTGTGCGTCGCGAAGTCACGATTGGCATGGAATGGCAATCAGCGCGCCTGAATCTTGTTGGTTGCCAATTAGAAGCGCTATCCGATTGCCTGAGTGACCGATTCCGGAGTGCGTGCGATACGCGCGATCCCGTCGCGGACGATGACGGGGCGTTGCATCAGTTCCGGGTGGTCGACGAGCAGGTCGATCACCGGCTCCCTGGTTCGGTAGTCGGCAGCGCCGAGTCCGAGTTCATCAAATCGACGGTCTTTCCGGACCAGGTCGGAAACCGGGCCCTCAAGCTGATCGACCAACGCACCAAGCGCTTCCTCGTCGAGGGGATGATCCATGTACCTGATGACTTCGCACTCCACACCGCTCCGGTCAATCTCTCCCTTCGCGATTCGGCACTTTGTGCAATGTGGATTGAAGTAGACGACTATGGCGCTCATCAATCCTCTCGTGGATTGGCCAGCGCGCAGTATAGAGTCCGAGCGCTTGATTGAACCGGGCAGAATGGATGCCGCCATCGGAGGTCGAAGCATGGAACCCACGATTCGTAGGAGAGTGCGAAGCGAGACTTCGACGCGTGAAGTTGCACGGATAGCGAGGACTCAGGAACAGGCAAGCTCGACCATCAGCATGTACCGAAGCCACGGCCGGCGTCGGGCGTATGCCTGGATGCCACTTGTGTTGTCGCTCTCGACGCTCGCCTTGGAGGGTTGCGGGAGTGCCCCTGATCTTCCACCTCCCAGCGAGGAGGACGTCTTGCGCAGTTTCATCGAGTCGCCGTGGTTGCCCGATTCTCGTTTTACCTTGCTCGGCGTTCTGTCCGATTGCGAGACGAAGGGAGCGAACAAGACCGGAGTCTCCGCGGATCTGTACCACGCCTTTCTCCTTGCGAACGGAAAGGGCGGGTCCCCGCTGGACCTGGCTGCATTGACCTCCCGGAGCAACATCGTGGTGGGTGCTGCTGGCGGCGGTCCTGAGGTTGTGCGAGCGCGGACGGGCCGTCCAGTGATCACCCTGTCCCGAGTGGGAATCTGGAACGACAGAGCCGTGGTATGCGTGCGACTGTACGCCCAGGAACCGGCTGCCTACCTCATCACTCTTGCGCGAACCGGACCTAGGGACTGGGCGCTCCAGAACCAGTTTGTCGCGTGGGAGCCAGAGCCTCCTTTAGGGCCGGATGAGTTCGCACCCGATCCTGAGTGACATCGATGTCGGATGCTCCGCGGCAGGGCGTCGAGCGCTGCCGGTTGCGACCGAACTGGCGTGCATCGGCGGACAACCGACACTGTCCTATCATTGCAGGAAGCGATGCGCTCGCGTCGCGCCTCTTGCATTCCGACTGAATCTCCATGGGTGAACTCTCCTCTCCAGCTCGGTCCTGGAGGGACTTCGTTGAGATAACCAAGCCGCGCGTAGTTTCGCTGATGTTGCTTACGGCGCTGGTCGGAATGTTCCTGTCGATGCCGACCATGGTTCCGCTGGCCCCCGTCTCGCTTGGCATCTTGGGCATTGCCTTGGTTGCGGCCTCGGCCGCTGCCGTCAATCACATCGCGGATGCGCAGATCGACGCTCGCATGGCACGCACCGAGCATCGGCCGGCGGCGATGGGCAGGGTTGGTGCGGTCGAAGGACTGCTGTTCTCTGCAGCGCTGGGACTGAGCGGGTTCTTAGTGCTCTACGTGTGGGTCAATCCTCTGACGGCATGGCTGAACGTCGCCTCTTGGGTAGGGTACGCCTTGGTCTACACGCTCTGTCTCAAGCGCGCCACACCACAGAACATCGTGCTGGGCGGATTGTTCGGCGCGGCCCCGCCAGTGCTGGGTTGGGCAGCGATCACAGGAGAAATCGCGACGGAAGCGTTGCTGTTGACCCTGATCATCTTCGTTTGGACGCCGCCACATTTCTGGTCACTCGCGCTGGATCGGAAGGACGAGTACGCGAAGGCGAACATTCCGATGCTGCCCGTGACTCACGGAGTTCGTGCGACCCGATTGCAGGTCCTGGTGTACACCCTTGCGCTCCTGGTAGTGAGCTTGATGCCGTTCCTGATCGGCATGGCAAGTTGGCTCTACTTGGGCGGCGCGGTGGTCCTGGGAGCAGGGTTCCTGCGGCTCGCCCTGCTTCTGTTTGCCGGGAACGAACGCGCGCCAAAGGCGCTGTTTCGCTACTCCGTGATCTACTTGGCTCTGTTGTTCTTGGCTCTCGTCGTCGATCACGCACTGACAATGCCCTGACCCGCACTCGGTCAGTTGCAGGCGGGTCTGTTCCGGCACCAGAAAAGTCTGGATTTCGTGAACTTGTTCCACGCTGACGCAATCCTTGGATGCAACTCGGCGAGTTGTCGATCGTAGAGCTCTTGAACTGCCTCCGCACCCTCTGAAGCCTGGTCGTCCGCTTCTGCAAGCTCTCCGGCGATCTCCATTGCGACGATGGCGTCATTGGCAGCTCCCAACCACTCTTGCAAGGCGGCCAGTCGCTTCGTGAATCCGGTGGACTTTGCACTGGGGAAGACTCCCCGTGCGAGATCGCAGGCGTACCGAAGCTTCTTCAACTGAAGACGCAGCAGGTGGAGCTCTGCCGGATCCAACGTGGCAAGATCCTCCGAACCCAATTCGAGCGCGGTCTCGTGTCTCTTGGTGAGAATGCTCGAGAATTCGCTTGCAAGATCGTTCCTGAATCTTCCGACGAACCGTTCGGAGGAAACCGATATTTCGAGGAGGTCGAGCAACAGCTGATCAAGGGTTCCGTCGCCGAGGACCGCCGAGGCCCTCTCCTGATTGCTGGCGCGCCGCCGCTGCGCCACCATCACCAGGGACGTGAGCCCGTCGACGCTGGTCTCCTGAGCGGACAGCTGTCCAAGCGTCTCCGTCAAGAAGACATCGAGGTCCCGCACGGGGCCGAGTGCGCGGAACACGGTTCGTGCATCGCGAGCCACGCGCCTGCCTCGATGGGTGAGGACCGGCCTGAACACCATCAGGGCAGAACGAAGCCTCCGGAGCGCTACCCGCACTTGGTGTACGCCTTCGGGATGACTTCCCGTTTGGGCGACTATTCTGTTGCACAAGAGGTGAGACGCAGTCGAACTGGCGATTTTCTGCAGGGAGGAAGCGGCGTCATCCGAAGGCGACAAGCGCGGCAGATTCGCCTTGAACGCCTGTTTGCCCGCATGCGGGTCAGCCAGCCTGGCGCCCTTGGCCGCCTTGGAATCCGGATCCAGTCTCAGTCCGAAGTCTGCGACCGCGGTTCGTGCCATGGCGACGAGATCGTTCACGGAACCGGACTTGAGTTCCAGTTCGAGTTCGGCGATCGGCTCGGAGAGTTTGTCGGCTCGCACAGACCCGCTGTCAAGCGCCACTTCCACCGTGGATTCACGGAAGCCGACAACAGCGATGCTGCGAGTCACACGCGTGGAGAATCGGGCTTCGAGCGAGCCGGAGTGGACGTCGACCAGGTCCTGCTCGAACGCTCCCCTTGGCAGCAGCGAAAGGTCGACGGCAGGCTTGGCAAGCTCCGCGGTCCATTCGTTTCGGGCAATGGGGCTGTCGCCAGAGCCTGACTTCAGCGTGAGTTCGCAGAGACCGGTTCCGAACTTCCTGGTTCTCAGCACATACCCTCGTCGTGCCAAGTCCAGGCATGAAGTGTCGAAGTAGATGGAGTGCATCTCCTCTGCATGCGTCGTTCGACCGTCGGTGAGTGCGGAGAACGCCATGGACAACTGCGCGTCCGATCCCGTGAACTTGAGTTCGATTTCAAGCGATTGAGGCTCGGAACTCTTGCTCATGCCGACTGTGACGCCATCGCTCGTGCCAAGCTGACGCTACGTCGGGTTCTTGGTGGGTTTTGGGGAGCGGACCTGGATCACGAGAACATCCGTTCCGTGATACTGGTAGTGACGCACGGACGACGCGAAATGACGCAACACGCGGAGCGATATCTGGTCTTCGGCAAGCTCGGGCGATGTCACGCTGAAATCCTCGATCATGGTAAGCGTGTCTTCCAGATTCTC
>JAGWBL010000042.1 GCA_021295935.1 Pseudomonadales bacterium | reverse complement strand
TTCGCGATGCTAGGCGCTGTGATTCGCTGGGTCTCATGGAACACATGGGACACGCCGTGAAGGTGCGGAGGGACTCGGGTAATGCGGGTGTCCGGGCAATCAGAGGGCGTGGTCGAGACTTGAATCGAAGTGGGCGGACGCAAGCCTGTGTTCTTGGCGCGCCTTTCCACACTCGGCACTCCCCAAGCAACTGTTTCGTCGTGCGGTTTGGAGGATCGGGCGGGTCTCGGACCAACCTCGCGTTCGCGAACGGGAGGCACAGGCCCGTTCATATAATTGCCTTTGGGGCTTCACCGCTTCATCTAGGAGAGAGAATGAAGATTCGCCACCTGCGCGCATGTCTTGCGGTAGTGCCGTTGTTGTTGTCGACGACAGCTCTTGGGGAAATGAAGATTGCGTGGCTGAGTCCATCCCAAGCACTAGTCGACAGCGATGAAGCCTACGTATGGCGAGAGGCCATCGAGACCCAGTTTGAGCCCGATCAAGACGAGATCAAGCGTCTTCAGGACGAGACTGCGAAACTTCGCCAACAGCTATCCAAGGATGCCGAGGTCATGGCCGACTCGGAACGGGTGAGCATAGCGGAGCAGATCAAGAACCTGGAATTGGATCTTGACTACAAGATCAAGAAACTCCAGGAGGCCCTGCAAGCGAAGCAGCGCGAGTTCCAGGAAGCGCTCCAGCCCAAGCTTCGCGCAGTCATTGACGACTTGATCCAGATCGAGGGCTACGACGCCATCATCGACCTCGACGTGATTCCGAATACCAATGGCAGGACTTCGACCATCTACGTGAATCCGAAGCACGACATCACGCGGAAGATCACGGAGTTGCTCAACGAGAAGTCAGAAGAGGGGTAGAACCGAACTCTGCAGTGACAGCCCTGACCCTGCGGCGTATTGCCGCTCACATTGGGGCGGAGCTGAGAGGCAACGCCGACGCGCGAGTAGTCGGCCTGGGTTCGTTGCAGAGCGCCAAGCCCGGCGAGCTCACCCACTGTTCAAGCCCCCACTACGAAAGGTACCTTCCCGACACGCGTGCGACGGCTGTCATTCTCGGTGCCAAGAGCGCGGAACGGTGCCCTGCCGCAGCGCTGATCGTCAAGAATCCCGCCCTCAGCTACGCACGAGCGAGCCAGCTCTTCTCCGAACGGCCCAAGGACGCGGTGGGGATACACTCGAGTGCAGAAGTGAGTCCGGGCGCAACGCTCGGGAGCGGGGTACGTCTTGCCGCGCACGCGGTCGTGGGTGACGGCGCCACCATCGGAGACGGCGTCGAGATCGGGTCTGGTGCAGTCGTGGAGGCAGGTGCCGAGATCGGCAAGCACACACGGGTCGGGGCCAACGCCGTGATATGCCACGATGTGGTAGTCGGAAAGCACTGCGTGATCCACCCGGGTGCGGTCATCGGGGCGGACGGATTCGGGTTCGTGCCGGACGAAGACGGGCGTCTTCAGGAAGTCGCGCAGCTCGGTTCGGTGCGAATGGGGGATGACGTGGTCGTAGGCGCATGCACTTGCATCGACAGAGGGGCCATCGGAGATACGGAGATTGGCAATGGAGTCAAGCTTGACAACTTGGTTCAGATCGGGCACAACTGCAAGGTTGGCGACCATTCCATTCTCTGCGGTTGCGCCGGCATAGCGGGCAGCACCACGCTCGGGGAGCACACGATCCTTGCGGGCGGTGTCGGTGTGGCGGGGGACAGTCCGGTGACGATCGCTGCCGGTGTCACCGTGAGCGCCATGTCGTTCGTCAGCGGTTCCATCAAGGAACCTGGTGTCTACTCTGCAGCGTTGCTCCACAATGCCAGCGCAAAGTGGCGACGCAATGCAATCCGCTTCCAGCAACTGGATGCAATGGCGCAACGATTGTCTCGCTTGGAGGCCCGCCTCGCTGAACTTCCTGACGGCACGGAGTCCGGACCGTCGTGATGACCGAGGACAGATCCATCACGGTCAGCGACATTCTTGAGCACTTGCCGCACAGGTATCCTTTTCTGCTGGTCGACCGCGTGACCGAGCTCGTGAAAGGCGAGAGAATCACCGGTTTCAAGAATGTCACCATAAACGAACCGTTCTTTCAGGGACTCTTTCCGGGGCATCCCATCATGCCGGGAGTGCTGCTCGTCGAGGCCGTCGCGCAACTCGCCGGAATACTCGCGTTCTCGACCCGTGGCATCCTTCCTATGCGGGACAACTACTTCTTCTACCTCGCGGGAACCGACAAGACTCGATTCAGGAGTCCCGTTGTTCCCGGTGACCGGCTTGACATGCATGCTCAGATCACCAATCAGCGCAGCTCGACCATGAGGTTTGCATGTGCGGCCCAGGTAGGGGATCGAATCGCATGCACAACCCATCTGCTGTGTGCGGGCCGAAAACTCTGACTCCCTCCTCGCCCTGCGTTCGCCGCCTCCGCGGTCTCTGATTCGCTGATGCCCGCCATAGGCATCGTGGCAGGCGAGGCATCGGGCGACGTGCTCGGAGGCGAGTTGATGTCCGCCCTCCGAAAGAGGGCGCCCGAAGTCGAGTTCGCGGGCGTTGGCGGACCTCGCATGCAGAGGCATGGCATGCGAAGCCTAGCGGACATCGACAACCTGTCGATCAATGGTCTGGTGCAACCGGTGCTGAGGCTCCCGGCGTTGTGGGGGTTGATGAATCAGCTGGAGAGCGCGCTGCAAGCTGTCGATGTTTTCGTGGGCGTGGACTTCAATGTGTTCAACCTCCGTTTGGAATGGCGGTTGAGGAGGCGACGGATTCCGACAGCGCACTACGTGAGCCCGTCGGTGTACGCATGGCGACGCGGCAGGGTTCAGCGCATCGGGAAGTCAACCGATGTCGTCATGACGCTGTTTCCGTTCGAGCCTTCGATCTACGAGGGGACTGACGTTCGCGCGGAGTTTGTGGGTCATCCGTTGGCCGAAGAGATTGCGCCGCCCGTGGATCGAGCCGCGGATCAGCGACGTGCTCGCGAGCTGCTCGGACTGCGGCACGATGGCTCGACGATCGCGCTCATGCCAGGCAGCAGGGAGTCGGAGCTCAAGCGCATGGGTCCGCTGTTTCTTGAAGCTGCAAGCGAGATGGTGCGGATAGGATCCATGACCAGCGTCCAGTTCGTGGTTCCCTGCCCGCACGACCGGGCTCGTTGCAAGATGGAGTCACTGGTTGCTGCTCATCCAGGACTGGACGTGTCGATCGTGGAGAGCGGCTCTCACGAGGCCCTCAGGGCGGCTGATCTCGTCTTGGTCAAGGCGGGAACCGGCACGCTGGAGGCGCTGCTCACCCGAACGCCGATGGTCGTGACCTACTTGGCGGACCCGATCAGCTTCGCCATCGTTCGTAGGATGATGCACACGAGTCACATCGCCTTGCCCAACATACTGGCAGGGCGAGAGCTGGTGCCTGAACTCTTGCAGGATGTAGTGTCGCCGAGGCGGCTGGCGGAGGCGTTGCTCGGAGAATTGCGACGGTGCCGAGAGGAGTCCGAGCTCATGCGCGAATTCGACAAGATCCATCGGTCGCTATTGGGTGGTGGGGCTGATCGGGCAGCGGAGATCGTGCTGTCGCTTCTGGGCAAGTGAAGGCTGCGAAATTGGAAGGGGAGCGTCTCGCCCCGGAGGGCCAAGTGATCGCCGGTGTGGATGAAGCCGGTCGAGGTTCCCTGGCAGGGCCGGTCGTCGCAGCTGCCGTCGTGCTCACGCGGACAGCTGTTCTTCCTCCTGTTGACGACTCGAAACGCATGACCGCGAGACAACGAAGAGTGGCGGCCGATGCGATCCGCAGGAGCTGCATGTGGTGCATCGCCCGAGCGGAACCGGAAGAGATCGATCGAATGAACATCCTGCGTGCTTCGCTGCTCGCCATGCAACGAGCCGTGATGGGACTGCCGACATCTCCGTCCAGGGTCTTGGTCGACGGGATACACGCGCCTGCGCTGGGTTGCGAGACCGTCACGGTGGTCAAGGGAGATCAGCTGCATCCGTGCATCAGCGCGGCTTCAATTGTCGCGAAGGTGTACCGCGATGAGGAACTCACGAGGCTCGCCTGCAAGTTTTCGCAGTACGGGTTCGAACGCAACAAGGGGTATCCGACTCCTGAGCACTTGGCGGCAATCGAGGTGCACGGTCCGTCCCCCGTTCACAGACGTAGCTTTGGACCGGTTCGTCGCTGCGAGCGCCGGATGGACAAACTTGTGGAAGAACGCGCGCACGCATGACGACTTTCGTTCATTTTGACGTTCGGTCCGAGTACAGCATGGGCGAGAGTGTGGTTCGGCTGCCGGAGCTGGCGGCCCAAGCCAGCGAGCTGGGTCAGGCCGCTGTCGGCATTGCGGATTCCAACCTGCACGGGATGATCCAGTTCTATCGGACAGCTCGCCGTTTCGGCGTGAAGCCGATCATCGGAATGGGGGTTCCTGCCTACACGAACGATCCGAGCTGCAGGGCCAGGCTCGTGCTTGTTTGCATGAACGATGAGGGCTACAGGAGTCTTTTGCGAATCAACGCAGTCGGGCAGCGCAACGAGACTGCTCATGGTGCCGTGCCGCTGGATCAGGTGCTGCAGAACGCCAATGGTCTCGCGGCACTGTCCGGTGGGCAGCTGGGACTGCTTGGGCGGACTCTGGTGGCAGAGACGGGCTTGGACGCCTTCACGCTGGCCGAGAAATTCAGGTCGGCCTTCCCGGAGCGTTATTACGTCGAAATTGCGCGAGTGGGCAGACCCAACGAGGAACGCTACATCGCGGCTGCCGTGAATCTGGCGTCGGACCTCGGTCTCCCGCTGCTCGCGACCAACGAAGTGTGCTTCCTGCGGAAAGACGAGTTCGCTATCCAGAAGATCCGGTCCTGCATCAGCACGGGCGAACTGTTCGAGAACGAGAACCGCCGTCGGGATTGCGAAGCCCTGCAGTACCTCCGTTCGTCGGATGACATGGCCAGCTTGTTCAAGGACTTGCCGGACGCGCTGGAGAACAGCGCCGAACTGGCGAGACGTTGTCATCAGGACGTGACGTTTGGCGCCGCGCTGCTTCCCCGTGGCGCCCTTCCCGAGGGGGAATCCGAGAACGACGCGCTTCGACGTCATGCCAAGCTCGGGCTTGAGGAGTACCTGAAGAAGCGCACGCCCCTGCCGCGGGGCAAGACCCGGGACGACTACCGGGAACGGCTCGAGTACGAACTTGAGACCATCATCTCCATGGGCTTTGCCGGTTACTTCCTTATCGTCGAGGACATCGTCCGTTGGGCGAAGTCCAGCAACATACCTGTGGGTCCCGGGCGCGGTTCGGGAAGCGCCTCCCTGGTGTCGTTCGCCATTGGAATAACCGGAGTAGACCCGCTGGAGTACGAACTCGTCTTCGAGCGACTGCTGAACCCCGAGAGGGTGTCGCTGCCCGACTTCGACATCGACTTTTGCGAAGAGCGACGGGGAGAGGTGATCGAGTACGTCGCGGAGAAGTTCGGAAAGGAGTCGGTCGGCCAGATTGCCACGTACAACACGCTCGCAGCCCGAGCTGTCATTCGAGACATCGGGCGGGTTCTGGGCAAGAGGTACAGCTGGACCGACGCGCTTGCGAACCTCGTCCCCAGCGCTCCAGGCATTCTGCTTCAACAAGCAGTGGAGCAAGTGGAGCAGTTGCGCCGCCGACAGCAGGCAGATGAAGACGTGGCAGAAGTGCTGGAATTGGGCAAGAAACTCGAGGGGCTGATCCGATCCCGCGGCCGGCATGCCGCCGGCATCGTCATCGCACCGGGCCGGCTGGAAAGGCACATTCCGTTCTATACCGAGACTCCGTCAGGTACCGCAATTTCCCAGTTCGACAAGAACGACGTCGAAAGTGCCGGACTGGTGAAGTTCGATTTCCTCGGTCTGACCACGCTGACGATCATCGACCGGGCCCTGAAAGCCGCTAACGTCGTGCGCGGCAGCAAGGGTGAGCCGCCATTGGCGGCAGACGACATTCCGCTCGATGATCTGGAGACGTTTCGGACCATTCAGCAGGGCCGCACGCTGGGTGTGTTCCAGCTGGAGTCCGAGGGCATGCGACGGATCATCGCCGACCTGAAGCCGGACTGCATGGACGACATTGTGGCTTTGCTGGCCCTCTACCGACCGGGCCCGCTGGAAAGCGGGGCAGTCGAGAAGTACATCCAGGGCAAGCGCAGCAAGGAGAGCATCAAGTACTTGCATCCCAAGCTACAACCGGTCCTGGTTGGCACCTACGGTGAAATGCTCTATCAAGAGGACGTGATGAACGTCTCCCGGGCCATTGCCGGTTTCAGTCTGGGCGAAGCGGACTTGATGCGCAAGGCCATGGGTCGAAAGGACCCAAGGATTATGAAGGAACTGAGGGAGAAGTTTGTTCGCGAGGCCGCCGCGAACAACGTGCCGAAGCCGCTCGCGGGCAAGCTGTTCGATGCCATGGAAAAGTTTTCCGGATACGCGTTCAACAAGGCCCATGCCGCTGGTTATGCCGTGCTGGCGTTTCAGACCGCATGGCTCAAGACCCACTATCCGGCGCAGTTCTTCGCGGCCCTGATGTCGAGCTGCATGAGCGACAGCGACAAGCTTCGGGCGTGTGTGGCGGAGGTCAGGCGCTGCTCGATCACGATGATCCCTCCGAACGTAAATGCCAGCAGAGCCCGCTTCCATGCGACCGCCAGCGATCGCATCAACTACGCGCTCGCGGGAATCAAACGTGTGGGCGAGGACTTGAGCGAGGCGATCGTGACCGCTCGAGAATCGGGAGGAGAATTCACCTCGCTCTTCGACTTCTGCAAGCGCGTGACGCCCCGCGTTCCAGGGATCGCGCTGGACGCCTTGGTGAAGAGCGGCGCGCTGGATGCTCTGGGCGGCAGAGGAGCAGCGGAAGACGTGAGGCCACGGCTTCTATCGATGGGAGAGAGGGCGCGGCTTGCCGCGGAATCGTCAGCGAGCCCGCAAAAGGCGGGCATGAGCTTGTTCGACGAGACTGCCGAGCGTGAAACAGCGTTGGAAGTCGAAGCTACCGCGTGGACCCCCCGACAGCTCGCGGAGTTCCAGCAAGAGGTCATCGGATTCAGACTGGAGGGGCATGCAGTCTCCGACTATGTCGACGAGTTGTCGCATCTGGGCAGTCTGTCCGCCAGCCAGTTGGTGAGGAGCGTGCCGGAAGCCAAGATGCTTGCCCAGATCGATTCGATCCGCACCTCCCTTGACCGCAACAAACAGGAGTTCGCTCGTCTCAAGCTGAGCGACCATTCGGGGCAGTGCGACGCCTTGATTTTCTCGGGTGATTGGTCGAGGGTGCGCGAGAACGTGGAGTTGGGATCGGTCGTTCTGCTCACCGGAAAGGTCGGCAAGGATCGGAGGAGCGATGCCTTTCTCCTGACCGTATCCGACATTGTCTCGATTGAGGAAGCGCGTGTCGCAGCACGGGTGCGCATCGTCCTGACTCTGAACGCGAGCGAACTCACCGATGAATCCGCAGCCACGTTGGTCTCGATCCTGCAGAACTGGCTGGGCAAGGGAAGGGAGCCCATCCTGGAAATCGAGCAGGATGGGTGGGTGCTGCAGATCGGCGTGGGGTAAGGGTGGACAGTAATCGCCTCGGACGAGTTGAGGGATGTACTCGCTCTAGGGCTCAGTGAAGC
>JAGWBL010000041.1:1731-10989 GCA_021295935.1 Pseudomonadales bacterium | reverse complement strand
TCATTGAGATGGACGGCAACGCTACCACAGTTTTTCAATATTGAGAGTGGGCCAAGGTGATCTGACTTATACGAGAGAGTCTCCGAAAATCACGGAGTGGTTCAGGCCATCGTGAAACTAACGCGGAAAACCAACTTCGTAGACATAGTGCACCAAAAAAAGCCGCCTCTGCCTGTCGCTCAATATGCAATTCCACGAGCTTCATGATCCAAAAGGTCTGGCCAACGAGGTCACCAACCTTGGTCGGTGGGGAAACGGCGATGTAGAGGTGGGCTTAAGCAAGCCGGAGAAATTGCCATATGTGATGAGTCTGGTTCGGCAGGCATTCGAAAAGCAAATGGGAAATGAAGGGGCGGAAGCGTGAGAGGGATCAGAAGATGAATCAGGAGAAGATCACCCTCGCCCAGCTTGAGTCCTTCTTACTTAAGGCCGCCGACATCCTGCGCGGAAAGATGGATGCCTCGGAATTCAAGGAGTTCATTTTCGGCATGCTGTTCCTGAAGCGGCTCTCCGACGAGTTCGACTGCAAACGCGAGCAACTCCGAACGAAGACCTTCGCACATCTCCGAGAACAGCCGGACCTCGTCGCCGACCTGCTTGAGGACAAGATTTCCTACGGAGAGACCTTCTTTGTTCCCGCCAGAGCCCGTTGGCACGCGTCCTGGCGAGACGACAACGGCGATCTCGTGCCGGCCATGAAGGACCTCAAGCACGACATCGGCAACATGCTCAACAAGGCCATCGCGGCCATTGAGGACGAGAACGATGCGCTCGCCGGGGTGCTGAAGAACAACATCGACTTCAACGCGGTGAAGGGCAAGACCAAGATCCCGGACCAGAAGTGGAAAGACTTGCTCGACCACTTCAGCCAGCCCGGGTTCGTCCTCGTCAACGACAACTTCGAGTTCCCCGACCTGCTCGGCGCCGCTTACGAATACCTCATCAAGTACTTCGCCGACAGCGCTGGGAAGAAAGGTGGCGAATTCTATACCCCCGGCGAAGTCGTCCACCTGCTCGTCCAGCTGACCCAGTACGACCCCTCGGTCGGTTCCGGTGGATTCCTCATTCAGGCCCACCAGTACGTGGAAGAGCAAGGCCAGAACGCCGACGACCTCGCCCTCTACGGCCAGGACTCCAACGGCACGGTCTGGTCGATTTGCATCATGAACATGATCCTCCACAACATCACCCGATCCACCATCGAGAACGGGGACACGCTGGAGGACCCGCTCATCCTCGACAATGGGCAGATTCGGAAGTTCGACCGTGTGCTCGCCAACCCGCCGTTCTCGCAGAACTACAGCCGCGCGAGCATGAAGTTCCCCAGTCGATTTCGCGAGTGGTGCCCGGAGACCGGCAAGAAGGCGGACCTGATGTTCGTGCAACACATGCTTGCCAGTCTAAAGCTCAACGGCCGCATGGCGACGATCATGCCGCACGGGGTCCTGTTCCGTGGTGGTAAGGAAAAGCTCATTCGCGAGCTGTTCATCAACGACGACTGTATCGAGGGCATTGTCAGCCTGCCGCCCGGGCTCTTCTACGGCACGGGCATCCCCGCCTGCGTGCTAGTCTGCAACAAGAACAAGCCCGATGAATTCAAGGATAGGGTCCTCCGCGGAGGGCAAGAACCAGAACAGGCTTCGCCCGGAGGACATCGAGAAGATCGATTTCGTCTTCACTCACAAGCGCGAGTTGCCCAAGTACTCGCGCCTCGTGCCTAAGTCCGAGATCGTGGACATTCACGACTACAACCTAAACATCCGCCGCTACGTGGACAATACGCCCGACCCCGAACCGGAGGATGTCCAGGCGCACCTCATCGGCGGAATTCCCGAGGTGGAGATTGCTGCGCGCGCGGACGACTTCGCCAAGTTCGGCGTCGACACGGCTACTCTCTTCAAACCCGAGCGTCCCGCCTACCTCGCCTTTCGCGAGCCCATCGACGCCAAGTCCGCCATCAAGTCCACGCTCGAAGCGGACTCGGCCGTGCTGGGCACCCTCGCGCGGCACCACGACGCGCTCGAATCTTGGTGGACTGTCGCAAGGGACGACTTCGCCAAACTCCAGCATGCGAGTAACGGCGGCAAGAAGATGCCCGAGGTCCGCTACGAGCTGCTCACCACCCTCAAGGCAAAGCTCGTGCCGCTGGACGTGCTCGACGAGTTCAAGAGCGCTGGCGTCTTCGTCAACTGGTGGCAGCAGATCCGCTTTGATCTCAAGACCATAGTCTCGACCGGCTGGCACCACTCCCTGATCCCAGATGACTACGTCATCGCCGAATTCTTCCAGGCCGAAGCCGACGCCATTGAGGCGCTCGAGGCAACCATCGCCGAAGCTCAGGGCGAACTGGCCGAGGCCGTCGAGACCGCCCAGGAGGTCAGTGGCTACGAGCCCGACGAGGACCAGAAAGTCAGCGCCGCCGTCATCAAGAAGGCTCTCAAGGCGCTCATTGACGACCTGAAAGACAGCGCCGGCGATTCCGCCAGGAAGGAACTCAAGAACCTCACGGACCAAGACAAGGCCATCAAGGCCATCGAGAAGCGGATCAGGAACGCCAGGGCAACGCTGAAGGAAAAGGCTGCGGAGCTGGAATTCAAGCTCGAGCTCAAGCGCCTCGGGTCCGGCGAGTTCAAGGCCGGGACCCAGGCGCTGATCGCGCAGGCCAATGACCGTCTTGCGGGGTTGGATCCGAAGAAGAAGGCCGACAAGAAGACCATCACCGCGCTCCACAAGGACAAGGAATCGCTGAATGTCCGACTGGCCCGGACTGACGCGGTGCTCAAGGCGATCGGCGGCCGGATCAGCGAGGCCCATGCCCGCCGGCTGATCCTGGAGAAGATCTACGACATCGCCCTCGCCGAGCTGGACCGCTACCTCAATGCGGAGAAGCGGGTACTGGTGCGAGCCGCCGAGAATCTGTGGGAAAAGTATGCCACTGCCGCGAATGAGCTGGAGGAACAGCGAGCGACCACACTCACCACGATGGGCGACCTCCTGAAGGGATTGAGGTACCTGGCATGACGCTTCCGCGTGGGTGGACAAGCCGGCGGTTCGACCAACTTGGGGAACTGTGCTCCGGGTCGACACCCTCCTCCTCGAGGACAGAGTTCTGGGACGGAGCTACGGTTTGGGTGACGCCGACTGATCTCAGTCGTCTGAACACTCCCTACCTGCACGACTCGGCGAAGCTGATCACGGAACGAGGGCTTCGGAGCTGCTCTGCGCGACTGCTGCCGCCAGGTTCTATCGTTTTGTCATCGCGAGCACCAATCGGCTATGTGGCGATCCCGACCGTGCCGTTCTGTACTAACCAAGGGTGCAAGAGCATCGCACTGCATAATTCATATCACTCCGAGTTCGTCTACTACGCGGTCACTGCGACCGTCCCACGTCTGAAGCGACTCGGTGAAGGCACAACCTTCGCAGAGATTTCCAAAAAGTCTCTTGCGAAGGCCGAGGTGGTCTTGCCGATTGATAAAGCCGAGCAATCCAAGATCGCCGAGGTGCTTTCGACGGTGGACCGGGCGATCGAGCAGACCGAGGCGCTCATCGCCAAGCAGAAGCGCATCAAGACCGGCCTGATGCAGGACCTGCTCACACGCGGCATCGACGAACACGGCAACCTCCGCTCGGAACAGACCCACGATTTCAAGGACTCCCCGCTCGGGCGGATTCCGGTGGAGTGGGATCCGGTGCCATTCGGCGCCTGCGGCCAGTGGTACAGCGGCGGGACTCCCTCCAAGGCCGTCCAGCGATTCTGGGGCGGAGGGGTTCCGTGGGTCTGCCCGAAAGACATGAAACAGTTCGAGCTTTGCGAGAGCATCGACACAATTACCAAGGATGCCGTCGCTGCCGGCGCACGACTAGTGCCGACCGGCACGGTGTTCATTGTCATTCGCGGGATGATCTTGGCGCACACGTTCCCGGTGGGAATCTCCACGACAGAGGTAGCATTCAATCAGGACGTGAAGGCGATTACCCCCAAACAGAACTTCATGGGGCGCTACCTCGCGTACTGGCTCTCGTCAAACTCCCACCAGTTCCTAAAGCTCGCTACGACAGCTACGCATGGCACCAAACGATTTGACTTGGATGAGCTTCAGGCAGCCTCGATAGGTTTCCCAACGCTGGACGAACAGCGGCTGATTGTGAGCATACTTGATGAGCAACAATCGATCATCCAGCGACTTCAAGGCCTGACCGCAAAATTGCAAGCAGAGAAGCGCGGTCTCATGCAGGACCTGCTCACAGGCAAGCGCCGCGTCATGGCGCTGCTCGGACAGCGCGAAGGGGTGACGGCATGAGTACCCGCGCCGGGAACACCGAGATGGACCCAATCCATCGGACGAATTTTCCGGTCCTGATAACGACAATGACTGGCTGTAGGAACTTTTCAGGAGGCCGGCACGTTCAGACGAACTCGACGGAACTGCTCACTGGCAGTCAAGTTGTCCTGCTTGTGGAGGATGGTAGTGCGGTCCGCAAGCGCACCATTGAGGCGCTGACCGTCAATCCGGACACGTTCGCCAACTTGGAGGGGGACGCATGACCATGGTTGACGCGCTTGCACCGGAGATACGCTACTCGGGGTCGATGGGCTCAGCGCGGTGGAGCGGTTGCGCCGTCGTGGACAAGGGCCGATTCCAGTCCTACATGACAAGCCGCGTGAAGGCGCGGGTGGATGACGACGAAGCCCAAGGCCAATTTGCGGCGGAGTTGCGTGGCATGGCCACGACGGGGATGGCCACCGAGTTCGTGGAGAGTCTCCTCCGCGCTGTTCCCAGGGAAAAGTCATGGGCTGTCGGAGAAGCCCTGGCTGAGTGTGTCCTTGCCGACGACGCGACGCGTGAAATCTGCTGGCCCTGGAATCTCGTACGCGACCGTCGCACGCCAAGGGCAAGTCTGCCGGGGGCGGACCTGGTAGGCTTCTGAAAGGAGGGCGATTCCGTTCTCTTGCTCTTTGGAGAGGTGAAGACGTCCTCAGATGCAAACGCTCCTCCCAACGTGATGAATGGAAGTGGGGGGATGGCTTGGCAGCTCAAGGAAGAAGCGACTCGCCTCGATGTCCAGCACGCATTGCTGAAATGGCTTCGCGCGCGATGCGAATCTGACGAACACCGGGCGCTCTATCAGGCTGCGGTTCATCGTTATGTCCAGTCGCTTGGGAAGGAGATCTTTCTCGTAGGGGTACTTCTTCGCGATACGGAGCCCAATGAATTGGACGTGACTGGCCGGGCCAAGACTCTCGCCCAAAGTCTTGGCAGCCCGACACGCATCGAAATTACTGCCTGGTATCTGCCTGTCTCCATCGACGACTTGCCGGCCTTGCTTCATGTGGGTGCACCATGACAGCAGCAAACTGGCTTCGAACGGCAATTGGCGAGGAGCAGCTTCGCCAAACTTCGACAGAGGTAAGTCGACGCAAGATCGCCAATGCTCTGGGTTCACCTTCTCAAGCAACGGATGACCGGGATCTCCAATTCGTCACGAATGCGCTTGAGTTGCAGCTATTCGATATCCTGGATGACGAGGGGCGTGTGGATGAACTCCGGGATGTTGCTGAGGAGACCTTCCGGATCGCCAGAACACTGGCATGGCCGGAGGAGCCGCTTGCCGCAGCTCAATGGCTCGTACGGTTGGGGTGCATTGCGGTGCTCGGTGATCGCTCGGCAGATTTCCGTCGCATTGTCACGGAGCGCGGGCTTCCGGCGCTCTCGTTGGATTCGGCCAACTGGGGAGTCCGAGTTTGGTCGTCCGTCCTGGACGTCTGGTTGCGTCTCCTGCGAAAAAAAGGGTGGAACGATCTCGACGCTGTCCAAGAGAGAATCGTCGCCATTCGCGAAGCACAACGAGCTATCGAACCAGAGTTCCTGAAAGACGCCGAGGCTCGCGAGGATGCGGCACCGGCTTGGGAACTCATGTCCCAGTACCATCTCGCGAAGGCGGCTGAGATTCTGGGCGACTACGTCGGCCAAGGCTCGGTCGACGGTCACTACGACATTCGCCAGCAACTTGAAGCGCAATTTGACCGAGCTATCGGAGCGTCGGCTCGCGGGCAACTGGTCGAGCAAGAGACGATGTCGCGACTCCTTGCACGGGCCGCGCGCGTAATGGTGGACAACAGCATCTGGACGGTGACGCGCGCAGCGAACAGTAGGGTCACGCAATTCGTGCAGTCGATGACAGCTCGCGACCGAAGGCGCCCGATCTTTGAGATGCTACCGCCTCAAAGGCGGACGCTTAGGGAAGAAGGACTTCTCGGCTCTGGCCATCGATCGGTCGTAGTCAGCCTGCCAACTTCAAGCGGCAAGACGTTCATCGCCGAGTTCCGCATCCTCCAGGCGCTGAACCAGTTTGACCAGGAAAACGGTTGGGTTGCCTATCTGGCTCCCACGCGAGCACTCGTGAATCAGCTCACAATGCGCCTCCGCCACGATTTCTCGTACCTTGGAATCGTCGTAGAAAAGGTGAGTCCGGCACTGGAGGTGGATGGTCTTGAGGCGGGGATGCTAACCGAGGCCGACCCGTCGCAGCATTTCCGAATTCTCGTGACCACCCCTGAGAAGCTGGACCTCATGTTGCGCGGAGGATGGGAGGGCGAGATTGGCCGTCCCCTCACGCTGGTCGTTGTGGACGAGGCGCACGGCCTGGCCTCCGAGAACCGCGGACTCAAGCTCGAGCTGCTTCTCGCGACAATAAACCGCGAGTGCCGCTACGCGCAGTTCCTCTTGTTGACGCCTTTCATCCGCAACGGCGCAGAGATCGCCGGCTGGCTGTCGCCAGACAGCAACAAGAGTATCGACCTGGGCGTCGATTGGACCCCCAACGACCGCGTGGTGGCAATCGCCCGGGTGAACAAGGGCGATCGTAGAGGTGAGTTCAGCTTGTCCCTGCACACTCGACACACGACGCGCAACACCCTCGACATCCCCGAACAGATTGGCATCGGTGACCCGCGTCCGCTCGGATTGGCCTGGTCTGCGGTGAAGAACTCGCCGCCCAGGATCGCAGCAACAGCCGCACAGATTCTTCGGAAGCGTGGCACGGTCATTTTGCTCGCTGACGCTCCGCGGCGAACGTGGCCGATCGCCGACGCATTCAGAATTGAAGAGAACAAGCGAACGCTGGAGGATGACGATGTCCGACACGTGCAACGGTTTCTGATCGACGAGATGGGCCAGGATTTTCCGCTGGCCAGCTTGCTCGAATATGGAGTCGGCGTTCATCACGCGGGAATGTCCGAGGACACACGATCTCTCGTGGAGTGGTTGACCGAGAACGATCGGCTGCGCGTCTTGGTCGCAACTACCACCATTGCTCAAGGTGTAAATTTTCCGGTGTCAGGTGTCGTGTTTGCCAGCCACCAGTACCCGCTTAGAGAGTTTCCATGGCGAAAGGACATGCCTCCCGAGGATTTCTGGAACATTGCCGGACGAGCGGGTCGGGTGGATCAGGGAGACCTCGGGATTATCGCTCTTGCGGCCAAGGATGATGCTAAGCAACAAGTACTTGAGCGGTTCATCGATGCTTCAGTAGGCGAGCTCAACTCTACGCTCATCGAAATGGTTCAGACAGCGGCGAATACCGGTTCGCTGCTCCAGTTGGAATCGCTGTCGGCTCAACCCGGTTGGTCCGCCTTTGTCCAATACCTGGCTCACACGTACCGTCAGATCGGAAATCACGAGCAATTCGCAGCGCAGGTTGAGCAGGTTCTTCGGGGCACCCTCGGCTTCCAGTCGCTGCGCAAGAGCCACAAGGGATGGGCGGACAGTTTGGTGCAAGGCGTGTACGCCTATGCCGAGAGAATCAAGGGAAAGCCACTGAGCCTCGTCGATGCAACGGGGTTTTCCTGGGAGTCGGTCAATGCGACTCTGGCAAGGCTTGGTCAGGAAAACCTGCCGGACGACGTATGGACGCCCGAGCTGTTCTCCGGCCGCAGAGACGAGCTTCGCAGGATGATGGGACTCCTCCTGCAGGTGCCGGAGCTGCAAGATTCGCTCAAGGATGTGACCGGCGGAACGAGCCCGGATGGAGACAAGCTCGCCCGAATCATCTGCGCGTGGGTTCAGGGGCGTCCGCTCACCGAGATGGCTACCGATTACTTCAGCCAACCCGGCGAGGAGGAGAGCGGTGAAGCCGGAGCGGATCCCGTCACTGCAATGACCAAGTGTTGCCAGAGCGTGTTCGGGAGGTTAACGCAATCTGCATCGTGGGGTCTCTCCGCGCTTCAATCGCTCACGCTGGGAAATGCTCTCGATGAGATGTCTTCCGATGAGCAACGCAATCTCCGCAACCTGCCGGCTCGCGTGTACTACGGCGTCAACAGCGACGAGGCCGTCGCCCTCAGGTTGCTGGGAGTGCCCAGGACGGCAGCGCCAGCGCTCGCGGTAGGTCTAGAGATCAAGGCAGACGAGCCGCTTCACCAGGTTCGCGGTCGGCTACGAGCAGCCGACGTTAGCGAGTGGACGAAGGCGATGGGTGAGCGCGGGGCGAGCTACCATCGGGTCTGGTCAATCATGGAGGGCGGGTCTTGAGACCCGGGAATCGAAGCACGCTCGTCATACGCCGTCCGTCTTCCGCGAGAGAGCATCAGACTCGAACCCCGGCTCCTCAGTTTGGTTTCCGCTTGTGAATATGGAAAGCGGCGATAGCAAGAAGCCCGAAAGAGAAGTTTCAGAATGAGTTCCCCGGGCAAAACGCCGAAGCGCATCAAGCTGGACGAACGCAACCATGTCGAGAAGCCGCTGCTCGACCAGCTTGCGGGCTTGGGTTGGGAAGTCATCGACGTCTCGGACATGAATCAGCCCCCCGCCAACACCCATCGGGAGAGCTTCACCGAAGTCGTGATGGCACCAGTACTGCGCGAGCGGCTGCAAGTCATCAACCCCTGGCTCCAAGTCGATCAGGGCGAGGAGGTTGTCAAGCAGCTCACCGCAAGCTTCCCGAGCACCGGATTGCTGGAGAACAACAAGCACCTGTTCCAACTCCTGCTGGAGAACACCAGCGTCAGCGAGAACCGTCAGAGCGGCGAGAAAAGTCCGACCGTCCGCTTCGTGGACTTTTCGAACAGCGACAACAACCGCTACATCGCGGTCTGCCAGTTCAAGGTTCGCATCCTCGGCACGGAGCACCACATCATCCCCGACATCGTGCTGTTCCTCAACGGCCTTCCAGTGGTGGTGATCGAGTGCAAATCGCCCAAGGTCAAGGACGCGATTCCCGAGGCGATCGATCAGCTTCTCCGCTACAGCGAGCAGC
>JAGWBL010000041.1:0-1470 GCA_021295935.1 Pseudomonadales bacterium | reverse complement strand
GCCGCTATCAGCAGTTCCGGGCGGTGAAGCTGGCGGTGAAGCGGCTGCTCGAAGGCCGCAATTCCCGCGAGCGCAGCGGCATTATCTGGCACACCCAGGGTTCCGGCAAGTCGCTCACCATGATGTTCATGGTTCGGGAGATGTACCGTCACGCACAGCTCTCGAACTGGAAGGTCGTCTTCATCACCGACCGCACCCAATTGGAACAGCAGTTGTCCGAGACCAGTCAGAGCATCGGCTTCACGGTGAAGCTGGCCGACAGCATCAAGGGGCTCAAGGAACTGCTCAGCGCCGACACCTCCGACCTGGTGATGGCGATGATCCACAAGTTCCGCGAGGCGGACCTGACCGAGACCTTCCCGGAGCTGAACCCCAGCCCCAATATCCTCGTCATGACCGACGAGGCCCACCGATCGCAGTACAAGCTGCTTGGGGCCAACCTCGACAAGGGCATCCCCAACGCCGCCAAAATCGGCTACACGGGCACGCCGATCGACAAGACCGAGCAAGTCTTCGGCGACTACATCGACAAGTACACGATGCGCCAATCGATTGAGGACGGCGTGACGCTGGAGATCGTATACGAGGGTCGCACACACAACGCCGAGGTCCCCGATCGGACCGGTATGGACGCTGCATTCGAGGACGTGTTCAGCAGCTACAACATCCAGAAGCGACTGGACATTCTCGGGTACGGATCGCGTGTCGCCTATCTCGAGGCGGAGCCCACCATTGAAGCAAAGGCCAAGGACATGGTGGAGCACTACCTCGCGCATGTGTTCCCCAACGGCTACAAGGCGCAGGTGGTGGCGACATCACGCGAGGCGGCCGTGCGCTACAAAAAGCACCTAGACGCCGCTCTTGCGGCGGCGGTCGTAAAGCTGGAGCGGACCAACGCGGCCAAGCTGGGCCTGGACCGGCTCAAGTCGATGAAGACTGACATCGTGATCTCCGGACACCACAATGACCTGCCCCATCTCAAGGAGTATTCCGACTCATCACGGCACGAGGCGAGCATCAAGAGCTTCAAGTTGTCGTTCGGCGGTGCAGAGGACGGTGTCAACGGAGACATGGGCATCCTGATCGTCAACAACATGCTGCTAACCGGCTTCGATGCGCCGGTCGAACAGGTGATGTACCTCGACAAGGTGATCGTTGCCCATAGTCTGCTTCAGGCCATCGCCCGTGTGAACCGCGTGGGTGGCGAATCCAAGGACAAGGGCTTTGTGGTGGACTATGTCGGCATCGGCCACCACCTCAAGAAAGCAATCGACACTTACGACGAGCGTGAACAGAAGGAGATCATCGGCGCCCTGAGCTTCCCCGACGAGGAGTTGCGGGAACTCGAGGACGCCCACGCCGCCGTGATAAAGTTGCTCGAGGAGCACGGGATCACCGACATGACGGATCACGACGCCTTCTACGACGTGTTCTACGACGAGGATCTCCGCTTTGACTTCATGCTGGCAT
>JAGWBL010000040.1 GCA_021295935.1 Pseudomonadales bacterium | reverse complement strand
GGCGCAGGGCGTGGTGCATTCCGGCCTCGAGGCCCGGAATCCACACGTCCCAGTCTTCCTCGATGCTCCATCCGAAATCGTTGCTTGCCCGCTCCCGCAACGCCTCGGTCAATGAGTCGGGCACCGTTGAATAGCCGTGTATGGGATGGCGCGCCCGCAATCTCACGGCATCCAGCTCAAACGGAGGCGATGGCAGGTCCATGTCAGCCACCCAGAACGGCAGGATGTCGGTTCCGGCGTACTTCTCCCACTTGAGACTGTACGAGCCCTCCCTCGACACGAACTTGTCAAACCGGAACACGGCAACACCAAGAAGCTGTACCTAAAATGACCTTGTGCTTCCGCAGCAGCGATGCCTGAATCCATGAACGAAGACACCGCCGAAGTCATAAGACGGCAAATCGAAGAGCATCCGATCTTGCTCTACATGAAGGGATCGCCTCAGGCGCCCCAATGCGGGTTTTCCGCCCGCACCGTCGCCTGCCTGGCAGATTGCGGAGAGCGGTTCGCGTATGTCGACATACTGGGGAGTCCAGCGATTCGGGCAACCTTGCCCCACGTCGCGGACTGGCCGACGTTTCCGCAACTCTACATCGAGGGGGAGCTCGTCGGGGGTTGCGACATCGTATCGGAAATGCACGAGAACGGGGAACTGGAACCGATGGTCAAGGCTGCTGCAGAGCGAGCTCAGGGAAGCCCCGAACGCGAGTAGCTGCTGGAGTTGACGAGCCGGCAGAACAGCTTGGCCGTGACAGTGGCGTCGTAGCGGGCCGAGTGCGCCCGATCGCAGTCGAAGGCGATTTCCGCGCGCTCGCACGCCACGCTCAACACCGTATGGCCGTATGCCACTGCGGACAGCGAAACCGTGTCGAGAACGCTGAACGGATGAAAGGGGTCCCGCTTGATCCCGTGCCTCTTGGCGGCCGCCTTCATCACGGCGAGGTCGAAGTGGGCGTTGTGACCGGTAGCTATTGCACGAGTGCAGCCATGACGCCGAATGGCCTTCCTGACGGTCTGGAAGCACTCGCGCATGGCCTGCTCCTCCGGAATCGAGATGCGATCCTCCCGGGACAGGTCGATCCCGCTCACTTCAAGCGACCCCGTTTCGACCGCGGATGCGTCGTACGGAGTCACGTTCCAGTTGTGGATGCCCACCTTACGGACAACCAGTTCGTCTTCCTGCCTTTCAGGAACGACGACGCAAAGCTCGAGAAGTGCGTGTCGATCCGGTTCCGTACCGCCGGTTTCGACATCCACGACGATCGGCAGGAATGACCTGAATCTCTCTTTGAGTTCCACTACGAACTCCGACCCGAGAGCCCTTCAGCGGCCGGTGCGGCGGATGCCCCAACAGAGAGTCGCATCGAGGACTCTGCACGAGTCTTATTCACGGGGCTTGTCCGGGTACTCGCACAGATCCGACACGATGCATTGGTTGCACCGCGGCTTGCGAGCGATACAGACATAACGGCCATGGAGGATCAGCCAGTGGTGAGCGCCTCGGTGAAAGCGTTTCGGGACCAGTCTCAAGAGACGTTGTTCCACCTCCAAGGGTGTCTTGCCGGCAGCGATCCGCGTTCGGTTCGCAACGCGAAAAATGTGCGTGTCGACAGCTATGACAGGCTGGCCGAAGATCGTGTTCAGGACCACATTTGCTGTCTTGCGGCCGACACCAGGCAGCTCTTCCAGAGCTTGCCGGTCACATGGAACGAGGCCACCGTGCTCTTCGACCAGGATGTGCGATGCCTCCAGAATGTTGGTCGCCTTGCTGTTGAACAGTCCGATCGTGCGAATCTTGTCCGTGATCCGCTCCAATCCCAGTTGCAGCATCGCCTTGGCAGTGGGGGCCGCTGCAAACAGGGCGGGCGTCACCTTGTTGACGCCCACATCTGTCGCTTGGGCGGACAGGATGACTGCAACAAGAAGCTGGTACGGGGAGCCGTACTTCAGCTCAGTGGTGGGTTCGGGGTTCGCTTCCTGCCACCTCTCGAACATGCGGGTCCGCTTCTCGAGATTCACGGCTGAACCACCGCATCGCTGCGACAAGAAGGGCGAAAATTATAAAAGCGCCACTTGGATGGACCGCCAGCGGAAACACCGGCGCAAGCAGCTGACGGAACGCTCCCAGGACCAGGAGAGCTGCCGCGAACCCAGTTGCGGTGCCCATCGCTTCCGCCAGAGACGTTGCGATTCTCCGCTCGGCGGCGACGCGTTCCAGATGGTCTAGGATCATGCAATTGGTCACGACAATCTGGAGGTACAGCGCGACTTCCATGTAGATCCGCCATGCAAACGCTTCGACGAACATCGAGGCGGCTGTCGTGAACGTCGCTACAACCAGAACGAAGATCGGCAGCCGCACTTCACGAACGATAAGCGGCTTCAGCACGCCGATGACCACGGAAGAGGAGATGAGCACGGAAGCACTGGCGCAAGCGAGAGCTGCAGCGTTTTCCACGGATGTCGACACCGCGAGCATCGGACACAGCCCGAGCAAGCGATACCAAGCGGCGTTGCGCGCCCAGAAGGCTGAACGGAAGTTTTCGAACCACATGCTCATTGCCAACCGATTGTGATCCAAACGCATCGGGCAAAATTTCGTCGATGACACTGCAAGTGTAGGAGCCGAACGCGGATCGACCGGAAAGAGGGCAGCGCTTCCTCGCCAAACCCGTAGCGATTCACCAAGGGATCGGATCAATGCGCTTCGACCAGGCAGGCTACGGGGCCGAGCAAGGGCCCATTTCGGTTCGTGCTTGCTGCTTGTCTTCCCCTTCGCCCGGTGTCAGGCCCGTGCCAACCGCCTTCTTGTCAAGACCTCTGCGATGGTGCCTTCCATGCGGAGAACCGATCTGCTGACATCGAATGCGCTGGGGCTCGGCAGCGCCGTCTGCCGAGGCGGCGTCTCACACCCGCATGAATTGTCTCCAAGCCAAGCAAGCCATGGCCTGAGGAGCATCTCGGCAATCGATGGTGAATGCGAGGATGCAGGCGCAGGCTCGGGCCCGTGCCTGCCAGCTGTTCGAGCATGCGAGCCGCAGCTACTTCGCCTCGTCGGACAGCCCTTCGGTCCTGAGGGTCTGCGAGGGGACGTCTTCGCAGTCCGTGCTTTCGCCATCCGTGAGGGAGGAACGGGCGGCCGCCTCCCTGACCGCTCGCAGAACTGCTCTCGAAGTCACCGTTGCGCCGGAGACCGTGTCGACATCGTTCGGGCCTTCGCCTGCGAAGCGGCCGATCCAGGCGGCCGGGTCCAGTATGTCCGCAAAGCCCGGGGTCTCGTTGTGGCGCGTGACGCGGACGCCCAAAATCTGGCTGTTCTTGGTTGCGACCACAACCTCCATGCGGCCTCCGTACCCGGACTCCTCCAGCACTGCAAGTCGAATGCCCTCTCGACAGAGTTCCGCTTGATCGGTCGTAGGGACGAGGTCCTCAAGTTGCTGCAACGCGGCCAATTGGCGGTTCGCTTCGATCCGCTTGTTCGTCAGGCTGTGGGCGATGCCGAGCACGGTGCCGGCAAGAACGCCAATCAGCGCCACGACGAGCAGAGTCTTCATGTGCGCGAAAGCCGATACGCATGGAACCGATTGAACACGGGCACCAGTGTGTTGCCCAGCAGCACAGCGAATGCAAGCCCGTCAGGCCAGCTTCCGAAGGTCCTGATCAGGAGGGTGACGACACCGATGAAGAACCCGTACCAGAACTGCCCCAGCCTGTCGGATGGAGACGTCACAGGATCGGTCGCAATGTAGAACGCCGCCAGCATGGTGCCCCCCGCAAACCAGTGAAACATCGGGGACCCCCAACTCGCGGAGCCGCCATCGCCGTAGGCAAGAAATGCAGGAATCCCCATGCCGAGCAGCACGCCGACGACAATGCGCCAAGCTGCAAGACGCAGAAAGACGAGAACCAACCCGCCCAGAAGAAATCCGAGGTTGCCCCATTCGCTCTACGAACCTCCGAAAAGGCCGAAGGCCGGACTCTTCCACACTTCGTCAATCGTCGCGCCACCTCGGTAGGAGAGCTGGTCGAGAGCCGTTGCCCCGGTTACCGCATCCCACTCCGCCAACGATTGCGGGAAGGCGACCAGTATTGCAACGTAGCCGACCATCGCTGGATTGAAAACGTTCGCTCCCAGTCCGCCATACGCGTGTTTCGCCAGTCCGATGGCGATAGCCGAGCCCACCGCCACCAGTTCCGGGGGAGTGGAGTGCGGCACCGTGAGCGCGACAAGAACTCCTGTCACGCAAGCGCTCAGGTCGCGAAGGCTGCTCACCGATCGAGTGCACGCAAGTTCGGTTGCTACCGCGGCACCGATACCGACGGCGATCAACACCAGGACTTGAGGGCCGCTTGCCCAGACCGAGACGGCAATCCCTGGCATCAGAGCCAGCATGACAACTCCCATGACCCGCGAGGTTGTCACGGGATCTCGGCCGTCTCTTCCCAGCGGCGAACTCTTTGCATGCGTTGATGTCGGTTCTTGGCGGAGTCCCTGTCGTCCTGCTCGATGCGGCGCGTTCGCCGCTCGAAGCGGCGAAGCGAGACGTCGGCCACGGTCGCCGCTCGCGCTTCCATGGCGAGAGTGCGCTTTGCGGTTCTCAAGTGATCGAGAACCGGGATGTCGCTGGGGCAGGCGTCGACGCAAGCGCCGCACTCGTAGCAGGCGGAGAGGCAGGCTCGACTGATGACTCCCACGGTTGCTGAAATCGCCTCCGCTACCAGGAGCTCGACCGGCAAATCCAATGGGCACGATTCGTCGCAGGCTCCGCATCGAATGCAGGGGAGCGGTGGACGAACCGGACCGGACCAGATTGCGAACAAGCTCGAGTCGACGGCCTCGTCACCTCGGGCCGGCTGTCCGCTCCATCTGCCGCAGATTCGAATCGGGAGTTGTCCGCCCATCACGGCTCTGACCTCGGTGCCGAAGCGAACCCAGAGGGTTCTGCCGTTTGCCGCAACCAAGCGATCGGAAGGACGTTGTCCAAGCAAGACGGCTTCGGCTACCGCGAACACGGTTGCCACGTTCAGAACGCAAACACCAACATCAGCCGGATACGTTCCTTGTGGCAGACGCATTCCGAGGGTCTGTTGAATGACCGAAGCTTCCTCGCCTTCCGGGAACGTCGTGTCGAGACGGTGAATGGCAACTCCGAGCTGACCCCAGCAGTCGAGGTTCTCCAGGGTCACGGCGCGGTTGAGCGCCAGGACGGTCCTCGTTGGATCGAGAATCCGTTGAAGAACGCAAACGCCGTCCCGCACTGCGTTCCCGTAGTGGGCCACCAGCGTGGGGTCAGGATTGCAGTCGGGGTTCGTGGCTCCTGCATTGATCACGAGAACGGTGGGCCGATTCTCGAGCGCGATCTGGATCTTGCGCGCGGTAGGAAACCCGGCGCCGCCCATGCCGACGATTCCGGATTTCTCGATGCGATTCAGCAGATCCGCCTGAGAGCTGACTCTCACGGTCATGGGCGGGAACTCCGGCGGTGGCCGCGGTGAGCGGGTCATGTCGGGTGTTGGACCGGCACCAGTTCGATGCATTCGGTCGGACAGGGGGCAAGACAGAGTTCGCAGCCGGTGCAGAACTCCTCCAGCACGGTGTGCATGTAGTCGGGCGCACCCACGATAGCGTCCACGGGACACACTTCGAGGCATCGAGCGCATCCGATGCAGTCCTGTTCTCGCACCAACGCTGTCTGCGTTTCAGACGCAGGAAATGACAGTGCGTCCGTCGAGCGTCCGAGTTCTGCGGCCAGCTCACGGGCGGTCTTCTCTCCGCCAGGAAGGCAGAGGTCAATGGGTGCACCCTGCAGCACCGCCTGAGCGTAGGGAAGACATCCTGGATAGCCGCACTGCGCACACTGGATTTGGGGCAGAAGTCTGTTCAAACGATCGACAGGATCGGCACGCGGTCCGCGGCGCTTCAGCCAGAGTTGCGCCAATCGGATGAGGCCGGCGGCCGAGAGCCCCAGTCCTCCGAGCACGACGGCGGACGCGACGGCAGTGTTCATGCTCCGAACCCGCGAAAGCCGCTGAACGCGAGCGCCATGATTCCGATCGTCACAAGAGCGATCGGCGCCCCCTCAAGAATCTTCGGGACCGGTCGGGTGGCCAGTTGCTCCCTCAGACCCGAAAGCAGCATGATCGCTAGGGAGAGGCCTGCCGCGCCCCCGATCGCGACCGCCAGGGCTTCGACCAGCGTCAAGTCGATGACCATGAGCGCCACGCCCAGCACGGCGCAATTGCTCGTGATCAACGGCAGGTAGATGCCGAGCAGCTGGAACAGGAGGGGGGAGACCGTCCGAATGTAGAGTTCGGCCAGCTGGACGACCGAAGCGATCACGGTGATGAACACGACGATGCGCAGGTACTCGAGCGAATACGGCTCCAGCAGGTGGTTGTAGACCGCATGCGTCGAGAGGGTGGCGACCGTCATCACGAACGCCGTGGCAATACCCATCGGCAACGCCGCGTTCCAGCGCGACGAAACACCTACCAGCGGGCAAAGACCCAGAAACTGGGAAAGCGCCAGGTTGTTGACGAGCGCCGCCCCGAGCAGGAGCGACAGCAGCTCCCACATGCGACAGTCCGGTCCTAGCTCACACGCATGCCCGGCTTGACTCCCGCATCCGGAGAGATGAGAAAGATCTCCTTGCCCCCGGGACCTGCTGCGAGCAGCATCCCCTCGGAAACTCCAAATCGCATCTTCCGCGGTGCGAGATTTGCCACCACGACGGCGTGCCTTCCCACGAGCGTGTCGGGGTCATACGCGTCGCGGATCCCCGAGAACACGGTTCTCTCGTGGTCGCCGACGTTGAGCCTCAGCTTCAGCAACTTGTCGGCCCCATCCACGAGCTCAGCCGAGAGAACCTCTGCGACCCGGAGGTCCGCCTTCTGAAAGGTCGCCAAGTCAATATGCTCCGGCTCCGGACTCGGTCGCGCCGCCACATCGACCGGAGGGCGGGAGGGTTGGCAGTCCCTGATCAGGCGCTGGACTGCCTTGTCCTCGATCCTCGACATGAGCCGCTTGAACGGCGCGATCTCGTGGTTGAGCAGCGGCTCGGACAGATCCGACCAGCCCAGCTCTCCATCGTTGAGGAATCGTTCCGTGCGTTCGGTGAGCCCCGGGACCACGGGTTTCAGGTAGATGGCGAGGACGCGGAACAAGTTGATCGCCGTGGTGCAGACTCGTTGCGCCTCCTCTTGCTTGGCGGGGTCCTTGATCATCGTCCACGGTTCGCGATTCGCGATGTATCGATTGCACTCGTCCGCCAAGTCCATGACCTGGCGCAGGGCACGGTTCGTGTTACCCAGTTCGTACATCTCGCCGATTTCGTCGCGCGCACCGATGAACCGAGCCCAAAGGCCGTGATCATCGAGCTCGGAACTAAGCCGCGAACCACAGTCCCTCGTCACGAACCCTGCGCAACGGGACGCGATGTTGACGTGCTTGCCCACCAAGTCGGTGTTGACGCGCTGGACGAAGTCGCTGAAGTCGAACCTGAGGTCGATGTCGTCGGTGGTCGGAGTCAGGCGGGCCGAAAAGTAGTAGCGCAGGCAGTCGGGATCGAGGTGCTTGAGATAGGTGACGGCGTTGACGAACGTCCCGCGCGACTTCGACATCTTCACTCCGTCGGCGGTGATATAGCCGTGTGTGTGGATCCGAGTGGGGGT
>JAGWBL010000039.1 GCA_021295935.1 Pseudomonadales bacterium | reverse complement strand
GAGGCTCGCCAAGTCGTCCGCAACGTCGTTGCAGGCGTTAGTGGCATCATCAATCGCCTCACCGGTGGTAGCGGTAGCGTCGTCGCAAATCGCATAGAGATGCGGGACACTGTTCTCGGTCGGTTCCTCGACAACAAATTGCAATTGCAGGTCGAAGTAGTCTGTAGCATCGGCCTGTGCGTTGAGGGAGTCGAACCATTCGTACCGGATCTCAACATCTGTCCCGGTACTGCTAGAGGCCGGAGTTCCTTGGAAAGTGCCGGTGGGAATGCCGTCCGGATTGCTATTGATAGGTGTGAAACCCAACCCCTGAGGAAGAGTCCCCCGTAACGTGGCCCGCAGTTCGGGGTAAGCCGCGTCGGGCGGGCTGGGCAAGAGGCTCAAGATGGGCTTGGGGAGCCGGAGGAAGTCCTCAAGTGTGTAGCTGGTGCCCACGTACACCGAGTATTTCGAACGGTCGTTTTGCATCCAGTCCAGGGAGTCCGCGCCGCCTTCCCGGAAAGCGTCGGAGGGCCAATCCGAGAACCGAAACTCCTCCGGAAAGTTGGCCTCGTAGTCGAAGTGCACCCAACTGACGAAGAAGAGCTCGCCGTTGCTCGGATCGGCGGGGTCAGTTGGTGACCACGCCGTGCAAGCCTCTTGATGGCTGCCGGTTACTTGATCAGCGGCCGCGTTGAGCGCCGGTCCGAAATTTGTAGTCGTGGGCGCCAGGCAATAGTCGCGAATCACTGCTCCGTGTGGGAGGCTGGGGTCTTCGGCAAGTCCCGTGGTCGCTTCCGACCTGTCGCCCGGACGGTCGCCGGAGGGCAATGTCACGTCCCAACTAGCGGCGGCGGCGACTGGTTGGGTAACGTCCCAATCCGTCACCTGCGTCCATCGTCCTTTGAGCGTGGCTGCGTCTGGATGTGCTTCATCCGGATCCCACCGAAAGACACTCAATGACGAGGCTGGGGTGCTTGCATCCCACCCAGCGGCGGCGCCAATCCCCGTGACTACAAGATCCGGGGGGGCTTCAGAAGCCGTGGCGGCGGAGTCTCCGAAAATCGCGCCGAATCCAAGATTGTTCGGATCGGCCAGGTACGCCCGGCAGTCCACGCCTGATTCCTGCGAGCAGTCGTTCGCCGAAACGCTGGATGCGGCGAAGACAGTGGCAGTGGCCAGAGCGGTGGCGAACAAGCTCGTGGCGATCCCGCTTCGTGCGGGTGCGGTACGGTTCAACCTCATGGTTCCTCCCTCGTGAACGCGAACGCGAGAGCGCCAGCCTGGCATCCTGCCGGGTGCTGCCCCCTCGTGTTTGTGGTCCGTTGCCGAGTCCTTTCGGAACCACGGAACCGAGACCAGAGACTTCAAAATGGCGGACAAATGCATTTCATCTCTCCTGAAGCATCGCCGATTACACAAACCCAAGAATTGGCTGTTCGATTGCCGAACGCGCTGCGCAAGCCGCCCTCGCCCGCACCTGTGCGCTTCTGACGCGCACCGATGGAGGGCAAAAGGCATCCCGCTGCTGCACGGCATGATAGCACTCTAGCGCCACCCCGCCGCGCCCACTGTTCCCAATGGAAGGTTCGGCGAAATCCTGGAATTCCTCCCTCAACCGATTCCAACCCGCCGGTCAGAGGCGTAGCCATTCCCGCCCACGCATCCTGCAGAGCGGCCATCGCTACAACCATCCCAACGACGTCACGCGGCATAGCGCATTCCCGCCGAATGGGGCGACAAACCGGCCGGTCGACATCGGAGTCGAACAACCGAGGCGCATTGTACAGAAAACGACTTCTGCAGGTCGCAACGCAATCACGCGCCCGCTCGATTCGGCGCTTCCGACGTTCTCCGATTCCGATCCCTCCAATCCCCGTCGTCGCCCTGCTTTCGGCTTCCTCCGCTTCCGTTTCTGACCTGCGCCCGTCCACAGCGGTCCAGTGGTCGCCGGAGACGTGGATGTTCCAGCGATGTATCCGGATTCGCCGTGTTCGCCGCTAGTGACCTCACGACGACGCTTGTTGGCCCAGGATCTGCCCACTTCCAAACATCCGCTCCATCGCCTGAGAACTCTCCCCCACAAGATTCAAGAGCGTTCCCGCCATCTGAGACGCGCCGTTGCCTGGGCACCTTCGGACTGCACGAGAGCGATGCGAATCATTGCGCCAGCACGACCCTCCGTGACCTCGGCGCCACCTCGACCCATGGCGTCTGCATCTGCATACACTTCCTTGTCTTCTGCACGCCGCAGGTGTCGCCTTGACGAACTTCACGGGGCCCTCCTGGGATCTCTCTGCCGTCTACTCGGGGCCAACCGACCCTGGCATCGACGAGGACCTGAACGCCTTCTCCCGGTTGCTGGATCGACTGGAATCGACTGATCAGCGCCTCCTCAAGCTGCTCCCGCGCATCGGCGCGCTCGAACCCGAGGAGCTCTCTTGCGGAGTCGCACACGCCCGCGAAGCCTTCCAGCTCATCAACGACGCCGAGACGCTGCTCCGCAATGTGGCCAGGTTCGCCAGCTGCTTGCTGTCCGTCGATGGGCAGGACGACGAAGCCCACAAGTTGCAGGGACGGCTTGAGGCCCATTGGACGCGCCTCCACGAGCTTCAGGCGCCGCTGACTCAAATCCTTGACAGGGCGGCCGACGCCTTCGTGGAAGACTTCCTGGCCAGCGACTCGACGCGCGCCGCCACGTTCTCTGTCACGCACTCCAGAAGTCGACGACACAAGCTGCTTCCGTTGGCGCAGGAGACGCTGGTTTCAGCCTTGAGCCAGGATGGCGTCCACGCCTGGGGACGCTTGTACACCCAGTTGTCCGGAACTCTGCAGTGCACCGTGCAAGCCAACGGGACCACCCGTGACGTCGGACTTGCCGAAGCCGCATCCCTGACCCAGGACGCGAGCGATTCCGTGCGTAAGGATGCCTGGAAGGCGATCAATCGAGCATGGAACGCGCACATCGACACTTGCGCAGCAGCAATCAATGCCATCTCGGGATGGCGCCTGGAGCTCTGCAAGAGGCGGTCGCATGAGCAGGAAGTGCATTTTCTCGATGCTCCGGCGCACGCCAGCCACATCGACCGCCGAACACTCGACGCTCTCATGGCGACGGCGTGGGAGGCGGCGCCTCTTGCTCGACGAGCGGCAACGGCCATGGCCCGCGCCTGTCGCAAACAGCGCATCGGACCCTGGGATCAACGCGCGCCCGCTCCCGATCTCGGCGGCGACAGTTCGAGAATCGCCTTTGACGCCGGATTGGACCTCGTCGCCGGCGCGTACGGAGAGGTGCACCCGCAACTGGGCGATTTCGTTCGCATGATGGCCGACCGGAACTGGATCGAGGGGGCCGTGAAACCGCGCAAGAGCCCGGGGGCTTACTGCACTTCGTTCCCCAAGTCTCGTGCACCTCGTGTCTACATGACCTACTCGGGATCCCGCTCGGATCTCACCGTGCTCGCGCATGAACTGGGCCATGCTTTCCATCACTGGACCATGCGGGACCTGCCCGATTCGCAGCGGGACTGCGGCATGTCCCTCGCCGAGACGGCCAGCACCTTCGGCGAGGCGATCACGCGGGACGCGCTCTTCCAGCTCGCCGCGACCCCTGAGCAGCAACTGGCCGTCGCGTGGGAGGACTGTGCCGCCATCGTCGGGTTTCTTCTGAACATACCGACTCGGTTCGAATTCGAGAGAAATTTCTACGAACGACGTGCCGACCGTCCGTTGCTGCCTGACGAATTGAAAGATCTGATGTGCGACGCCTGGCTCAAGTGGTACGGCGACGCCCTGGAGGAGCCGGATCCGATGTTCTGGGCCGGCAAGCTCCACTTCTACATCTCTTCGATCAGTTTCTACAACTTTCCCTATCTCTTCGGCTTCCTCTTCAGCTGTGCAGTCCATCTCCAGCGGCAGGCTTGGGGAGGAGACTTCTTCGCGCGCTGGCGGGCGCTGCTGCGGGACACCGGGAGGATGACGGCGGAAGATCTCGCTTCCAAGCACCTCGACACCGACATCCGCGAGCCCGCTTTCTGGAAGGGCGTCGTGAGATCGCTCGAGAATCGAGTGCGCAGGTTCGAGCGGATCGTGACGGATGTAGTGGGGTAGGTCCGCAGCCTCCCCCGTGAATCAAGGAGGATGGTCGACCGGACAACGCAAAGCAAGAGGCATCAAGCGATGCGGTCGTGAGTGCGTCGGGGCCGGCACGGGGAACGCCTGGATTCGCAGATGGAGAATCAGGAGCGTTCCGATGGTGCAACCGGAAACAGAGCGAATGCCTGCAGGAATGGCTGGCTGACAGGGCGTCGGATCGCTGGGGGCGTCAGGGCGAACGCCCGCTCGCGCTGGTGCGAACAGGAAACGACTCTTGGCGGCGAAGGGTGCCTTGACCGGAAACGGGCGGCACGTTGCCGGCAGTTTGCTTTGTCGACTGCGCCGTCAATTTTCTTGACAGCCTTCCGTCCCGGCGCCGAACGTCAGCCGTCGAGCTCTCGGTCCTTCAGTGCCATGCCGCCGACTCGCGCACTCTCGCTCCACCGACTTCTTGCGTACGGCGCTTCCCACAACGACAGGATGGAGCCGTTCGCTGGGGCCGATTCAACGCCTGGGCCAGGATCGGATTGGAAGCGTTCGCGCCCGTATTTCTCCGCGCAACGGGCAATCGCCGCTGAACTCGGAGCTCCTGTGCGAAGAGTCCACTTCCATGACATCGGCTCCTCGTTCGTCCGGTTGTACGCGTGAGACCTGTCCTGTACAGGACGGACCTCCTTCGCCTGCTGTCTGGCAACTCGCTGGGTGACGCACGTTCTTCAGGCATTCATTGAACAAGCCCCGGCCCGGGCGGATCTCGTTCTCGTGCGCAGCGATCCAGTCGGCAAGCTCGTATTTGCCGAGCGCGGCTGCCTCCCGAGAAACATTGACCGGGGTGATGCTGTCACTGCAGATCCGCACGGCGACCCTGCCCAATTGCATTCGCACTTGTCCGATTGTTGCGGGTCGCTGCTCTGTTGGCGATCCTCGACGCTTGCGGTGGACCCCCACCTGCGAATTCCCTCGGATCTGTCCGGCAGAGGCGTTCCGCAGGCAAGCGATAGGGCTCGCTCGATGTCCGGGCATCAAGGAGTTCCGGGAGTTGGCGCCACTCCCTCCCTTGGAGCGCGTCGCGAGGCTCGACCACCACGCGGAAGCTCTGTTCGTGCTCCGACAGCACAGCCAGCGCCCCGGCCGCGATGGAGGCTCTCAGCTGATCACGCCCAGCCAGACCGCACAAGAGTCTCGACCTCGCAGCGGACAGCTGCGAACCAACCCCCAACCGAAGACGCAAAACGCCCTGCTCGGCACCCGAATGGCTCCAAGCAGGGCGTCGGAATGGCGATTGATGGCGCCTCTCGATCAGAGGCCGTCAGGACCGCACCTGTCCTTCAGGAAACTCAGCGCCCGCGTGTAGAACGCCTCGCGGTGATCGTAGTTGAGAGTGTTGTAGAAGTGGTCAGCGCCCTCGAGCAACAGGTACTCGTACGGCTTGTCGTGCTTGCGCAGTTGCGCGAGGTACATGTTTGCATGGGCAATCGGAACTCGCTGATCGACCTCCCCGTGAATCAGCAGCACGGGGATGTTCACCTTCTCCGCTTCCCTCACGGGATTGAAGGCCAACTCGTGCGCCTTGCCGAAAAACTCGCGCAACTTGCCTTGGAAGCGGTTGCGGTAGTAATTGACCTGGTGAACGGGATCCGTCACCGGAGCCCCGGAGATCACGCACTGGTAGATCTGAGGAGTTCGCGCCGCCGCCACAAGGGCTGCATACCCGCCATAGGACCAACCGGCCATGGCGATTCTGTTGGGATCGACATCTCCCCGTTCCACCAGGTACAGGGCGCCATCGTCCTTGTCGTCCTGCATCGCGTAGCCCATTTGGGATCCATCCTCGAACGACGAAAGGAAGAAATCCAGGCCGTAAAAGCTAGAACCGCGATATTGAGGCTGAATCACCATGTAGCCGTGATTCGCCAGCATCTGGGACCAAGGGTCGTTCGTGATGACCTCTCCCACCCATGGGCCACCATGTGGCAACACGACCAATGGGAACGGCGGTTCACCCTTGGGATGGGTGACGTACGCGGGGATCGTGGTCTTGCCGTCCCGGCTGGTGTAGGTAATGTACTCGACCGGACCCAGGTCATCGCTTGCGATCTGGGGTGCAAGGCTGCCGATGATCCTCATCTTGCCCCCGTGAAGCAGGAAGTACGTGCCTGGATCGGCGGGTCCACGGTTACTTACGACGATGCTGCTTCCGTCTATCGAACGGCTCGTGATCGAGATTACACCCGGATTGGGGATGTGTTCGCGCAGTTGCTCGTAGACCGCCTTCTCCTCTTCGTCGAAGAACTCGTACTTGACAGTGTCCGCTGCATACACCAGTCCGGTGATCACTTGAGGGTGCTTCCACGAATTGGAATGCGTGAGCGTCCGCATCACATCGAGTTTCGGGTGCACGAACAGCGGTTCGACGAACTTCTTGGCAGCCGGATCGAACGTCCAGAGCCCTGCGGTGTCGTTGCCGTTGTGTGAGATGACGATCAAGTGGTTCGGGTTGAGCGGATCCAGGCCCGCGACGCGGAAGCTCTCGTCGATCACGTCGCGGTGCTGGGCGTTGATTTCCTTCCACCTGCGCGTGCCCGGCTTTCGGTAGTAGTCGATGTAGGAGAGACGCGTGCGGTGATAGCCGCTGGCGAACAGCGGATTGCCCTCGGGATCGAACCTCATGCCACGCTTGTCTATTTTGGAGCGCACGATGAGGTTCATCTTGCCGGTCTTCAGGATGTAGCGATGAAAGCTCTCCGCACGGAACGCCTGGCCTCTGGAAGCGTTCTCGCCGCCCGTGAACGTGCGGATCAGCACATGGTCCGGATCGTGAGGAAGGACGCTCGCCAAGCTGGTGTCGAGCCCGCCGAGCGCGCGCACCTTCTTGTCTTCGACGTCGACCATGCGCAACCGAAACTCCCAGACTCCCTGGTTGAACCCCTCGATATCGTCGCGAACCCTCTGCCGCAACGCGAAGATCAACGCGAAATCGCTGATCCAGAAAAATTGCTGGATTTCCATGGGATCCGAGTTCTGGCGCAGCACCAACGTAAGATCCTCGGTGTTGAAGACCTCGATCACGGGATTGCCCGTTTCCGGAGGTGTCGGCTTCCGGATCAGGGCGTAGTACTTGCCTGAGGGTGACAGACTGACGTTGCTGATATTCTCCGGCAGCGCCCAGACGTTGGCTGGCAAGGGCTGACGAATCTCGGGCTCTTCCGTGGCCGCCTCCTCGGCTTCGGTCGCGTTCGTCGCTTCCTCTAGCGCCTCCTCGACGTCCTCGTAGGTGTCCTCAACCGCCTTCTCCAGAGCTTCCGCCTCTGCCTGATCTGCCAGTGCTGCCTGGTGCAAGAAGACCATGGCTGCAGCCAGAATCCAGTTCCGCATAGACAAGTCTTTCATGGTGTGTCGATCTCCTGCGTTTCCCTGTTGGTACTTGCATGCATGCTCGATTTCACGGCTTCACGCAACCGTCCTCAAGCATGTCTGTTGACGGCTGATCAGAGCGGCCAACGCCCAAGCTCCTCACCGTCCAGTTGCGCCTGTCGCCGACGCCAAGATGTTCAACGCGGCGTTCACTTCCGCGCCGCTCTCGTGTCCGCACCAGACACGCCATGATTTTTCTGCTCTCGCATCTCCCCGACTGTCAACCCGCCCCTCCGGGCACCAATTGGGGGACGGGTGCACTCACTTCGAAACGCCCCGTCTCGATGAACTCTGTCGGCCACTGCATGGGACAGACAAGGCTCCAGTCGTCGTTCGGATCGCAGCAATTCAACACCCCGGCACCGATCAGTGGACAGCGCCAGACCGGTTTCGCGTTCCACGTCCGTTTCCGAGAACCCTTCGGGTGCTCTTGCGCCGCGTCTCTTGCCATGAGCCAAACGCTCTCGACAGTGTTCTCCTTGCTGGGACCTATGAGGATTGCAAGTGGATCCTGCACCGGTTTGTGGAGGGAGACATCCCATCTCCGTGGCGCTCGCAATGGATTCTGCGGAGAAGGTTGGTTTCCCGCTCCACGTCGTCGATGTTGAGACGGCCAAGATCTCTCTTGTTCCGTGTCCTCACTTGCGTCGCGCCAGCGTGCATGACGCTCCGGAGTGGAGGTGGCGAGACCGGCCGTCTCCTTCTTCCGGGCACTCGCTGACGGGTCGCAGAGTTGTTTCCGCAGCATGCACCGCTAATCCTCGGCAAGCACCCGTCTGGCGTGTTCCATGGAGTCCGAACGAGGCGGAGGAGGCTTCATGGATCGCTCCTCATTGCCGCCGTGGCGAACGACAGGGCCCTGGACAGAAGCGTGGGTGTTCGGGAATGGCCCGCAAGTGCGGCGAAGACAATCGTGCATTCCGGGCGCTTGCGACGATGCACGTCGGAAAGATTCTGGATTCTTCGCTTGCCTGGCGGCATCTCGACGGACTGCGCTTCATCCACAAGAAGCGCCGTCACCCTGCCCGGACTTGAGAAGTGTACCAAGAGGGCTCCCATGGAGCGCAATGGCCGTGGTGCGACGTGAGAGCGCCATGATGGCGCGTGCGCGCTGGAAGCGACAATCGCCAGACCCGCAATACCGATCTGGTTCACTCCTGAAAGATCGTCGACAGTGCGTCTGGCAATGCTGTCCCTCGGATGCAGGACTCCCGGCAGTAGGACGTCGCGCTACAGAATTGCGGGTAGTTGTGGGAGTGGCTGCAACGCTTGCAAGGACAGCAAGGAAGTCCCAGCGGATTCTCTGCGTCGTTGAACCACCCCAAGACTTCACCCGGGGGCAGACCGCGAGGTCCCTTGTGCGCTCGGCACACCTGCCGCATCGCTCGCCCGGCAGTCCCCGTTCCGTCCTACCGTCTCCCCAACTTGATGATCAGGGCAGCGAGCCAGTGAGAGCAGCGCGGGCTCCAAGGACCCGCATTCTCTGCGCATCCTCGATGCCCGCTCACGGCCCCCAACAAGGGGCGGGTCAGCCGGTGGATCAAGCCATGCGTTACGCGTCCACGGAATCGGGCTGGGCGTGGACCTCTATCCTTCGAGGGACACGAGCTTCGCGCTTGGCGATTCGTACGGAAAGCTCTCCGTCCCTGCCGGATGCTGTCACCCTTTCCGGATCCGCGGAGTCCGGCAGTTGAAAGCTGCGCATGAACGTGCCGTGGACGCGCTCTACCCGAGAGATGTACCTGTCGCTTTCGCTCTGCTGGGCCAACTTTCGTTCGCCCTTGATCGACAGCACGCCATCCTCCATCGTGACTTCGATGTCGGCAAGCTTGACGCCGGGGATGTCCGCATTGATCACGAAGCTGTCACTCTCTTCGCGTACATCGGCGGCCGGCACCCAATTGCTGAGCGACCGCGGGTCACCGACACGCGGTCTCATCATGCCTTCCAGCCAGCGGCTCACGTCCGCGTTCAGCGAGAAGGCAGTGTTCCAGGGATCGTGGCGTACGATAGACATTGCAATCTCCTTTCGTTCCGGTTTGCAGGGCAACCTTGTGGCAACCCTTGCTTCCTAAGTGGCGTCGATCCCGCTTGAGTCAAGAGAAGGCACCACAAGGAGTTCCAGGAACCCGTGATCCCGCTCGCACAGAACAGGGTCCATCGGCCGAGTCGTCCCGAACTTGTGCGCGGGCGTGGCGGTTCTCCGCGCTCGCGCGCCTTCGCAGAGCGGATTCCCGCTGGGTTGAAACTGAGGTGTGCCACCAGCGAACAGCTCGTGAGGCTTCTTGCAGCAGCACGGCACCGAACCCGGCAGGGGCCCTCGCCGCGCTTCCCCGCCATCGGCCGCGGGCGTTCAATGGAACCACACATCGATCAGAGATCGATTCAAGAACCAGGGTTCGACAACCGATCACCGAGATTCGAGAGTCCTGTTTGCTGTGGGGGTGGATGCTGGTCAGTTCCCATGACTCCCAGTTGGCGCCTTGCTCCTGGCGCATGCGCGAAGCGCCGGGCGAGTTTCTGTCCAAGTGGCTCGTGTGTTCGTCCCAATTGCTCAACCGCTCCTTGGGGCCACCCAGTTCAGCCTTGCGGAGCCCGAGCGACCCGATGAACGCATCATCGCAGACTTCGACCTCCATTTCGTGATCCTGTCGAGTATCCAGCTTTTTTCGGATGCATTCGTCCCCTCCCTCAGTCGGCCGACTGTCTGAAGCCACACCCTTCTCCTCGGACGTTCCTGCACCCGCGGCACGTCAACCGTGGCAGTCTTGCCCTACGGCGGTCTGCAGTTCGCCGTCACCATGAAGAGACCTGACGCGTAGCGCAATTGGCCATGCTCGAATGGATCTACAGGTTGCTTGCTCTCCTGGCAGTGCCAGGGGCGCTGGCGCGGCATTGGATCAAGGGCGTTCGGCAACCAGAGTATCGAGAGCGCACGAGGGAACGCCTTGGCATCTCCCCGACGCCCATCCCGACCGGATCGCTCTGGTTCCACTGCGTGTCCGTCGGGGAGACCGTGGCAGCTGCGCCATTGATCGAGGCGTCTCTCCAGCGTTTCGGTCAGGTTCCCGTGCTGGTCACGACCACCACTCCAGCCGGCTCCGCCGAGGTAGGACGGAGATTCGGCACGAGCGTCCACCACTGCTACGCACCGTACGATGCCACCTTCGCGGTGCGGAGGTTCCTTCGGCGCACGAGCCCCGTAGGACTGGTGCTGGTGGAAACCGAGCTATGGCCCAACCTTCTCCGGGAGACCACGTCCCGAGGCATTCCCGCTTGGCTCGTCAATGCGCGGCTCTCCGAGCGCTCGGCGAAGGGCTACCGGTCTCTTGGAGTCATGGGAAGGAACATGGTGCGTGCGTTGCGCGGGATCGCGTCGCAGTACGAAGACACGGCAACGCGCCTGCTGGACTTGGGCGCGGAGCCCAGTCGGGTTGCAGTCACTGGCAGCACCAAGTTCGACGTCCGCCTTCCGATCGCGGCGAGCGCCCGCAATCGTGCATTGCGCCAGCGATGGTCAGGGCGCAGATCGTGCTGGATCGCGGCGAGCACCCATGCAGCCGAAGAGCCGATCTTGCTGCGAGCTCACCGGGAGCTGCTGGGGCTGGGAGAGCATGTTGCCTTGATTCTTGCGCCGCGCCATGCCCATCGCGCAAGCGGGATTCGCGCGGCCTGTCAACGAATGGGATTGGAGGTTCGGTTGTACAGTGAGGGCCCGCACCCTGAATCGGAACCTGACGTCATCGTGGTGGACGTCATGGGAAAGCTGATGGATCTCTACCCGCTGGCGGACGTGGCGTTCATTGGAGGAAGCCTCGACGCCACCGGCGGACACAACCCCATCGAGGCAGCTGTTCATCGCCTGCCGCTTCTTGCGGGGCCGGAGCGCCGCAACTTCGCCGAGGTCTGCCGCAGGTTCGAGGAGGCCGGAGCCCTTCGGTTGATCACCGGCGCCTCGGAGCTGAAGCAAGAGCTCCGCAAGCTGTTGAACTCGCCCCAGCAGCGAAGCGAGATGGGGAAATTCGCTGAACGAGTGGTGGAACGCAATCGCGGAGCCGCCGGCCGAACAGTCGAGCTGCTGCAACGGTGGCTCGAAGACGCGGGAATCGCTAGTTCCCGGCAAGGCGGACCACCGGGTCCTCCGAAGTCATGTATTGGTTGACCTCTTGCAGGTCCTTCTCGCTGAGGCTTCCCGCCGCCTGCATCAGTCGCAACCGGTTCAGCACGTAGTCGTATCGTGAGGCGGCGTAGCCGTTCTGCGCGTTGAACAGGGCTCGCTGGGCTATGAGCACGTCAACGATGTCGCGGGTGCCTACCTGATAACCGGTTTCCGTGGCCTCCAGCGCCGCCGAACTGGATGCCACGGCCTTGCGCCTGGCCTCGACCCTCACCACGTCCGTAACCACGGTTCGATAGAGATTGCGGACGTTGCGGGCCGCTGTCAGTTGTTGGTTGATCAGCCCCTGCTTGGCGGACTCGACTTGGATGTAGGAGCTCCTCGAGTTGAGCAACTGTCTCGCATTGAACAGCGACAGACTGAAGCCCAGGCTCACCGAAGTGCTCTCGTTGTCTCCCAATGCATCGAATCTGCCTTCCGAATAGCTGCGATTCCAGCTCGCTCCAACCGTGGGAAGGTGTTGGGACAAGGTGGCGCTCCGCAATTTCTTCTGCACCCCGAGCCCCAGACGCGCGGCTTCCACCTGCGGATTGTTCGCCTGGGCTAGACGCACCCATTCCGCTTCCGTGCGATCAGGGTTCACGATCGGCATGTCTGCCCCGAGACGGGCGAGTTCGGAGTACTGGACGCCCGTTAGCGTGCCGAGCACTTCAAACACGATGTCGTGCGTGCTGTGAGCCTGGATCTGGTCGACGATGGCGTTGTCGTAGGAAGCGGTGGCATCCAGAACATCGGTCACCGCGACCAGTCCCACTTCGAAACGTTGCTGCGCCTGTTCGAGCTGCCGCTTGACGGCTTGTTCCGCCGCATCCGACGATTCCACCTGCGCTTGGGCACGCAACACGTTCATGTACGCCTCGGCCACCCTGAAGTAGAAGTTCTGCAAGTCGTTGCGATAGATCTCGTCCGCTCGTTGGGATTCCAACTGCGCGGCACGCAGACCCAGGAAGGTCCCCGCGTTGAAGACGGTCTGGCTGAGGCTGAAGCCCCAGCTCTTGCCATCGGATTCCCGGGTCACCCCTGGTATGACAATCGACTCGCCCGTGTCCGGATCCACCACGACCTGATCGGCAGGCGTGAACTCCGACTCGCTTCTCGATCGCGACATGCTCACCGACGGCAGGAGCTGTCCAACCGCCTGGGGCACCTGCTGCTTGCCGAGCCGCCTCTGCGCATCTGCCTGAGCGATGACCGGATCATGGTCCAGCGCATCGTTGAGAGCCTGTTCCAGGTCAACGCCGAACGCCGGAACAAACAGCGAAGCGACCAGGAAATACAGCAGATTCTTCATGAACATCCCCAAGATGCTTGAACTCAGTCTATCAGACCGAAATGACTCGATTTCGCGCTGCTCAAGTCGCGAACGCGGCAACTTGCGCCCTCCCGAGTCCGATTTGCGAGAGCGCTTTCGAACAGTTCCTTTCGTGCCGAGGCAAACGACCGTCAGTTGGTCGACAGGAACCGAACGTTGACCAGATCAAGCAGTGATTCGATTCGTTGCGACTGCGTTCTTGCTCGCTGCGTTCCTGCACGAGGGTCCAGCTGGCTTCGACGCATGCCTGGCGGAATGCAGGCCCTGATCGATGCCAAAAAAGCGAGAACCGCCCGGAGCCTGAACCCCGAGCGGCCCTCCGATCTCTCGGACGTTGCCGAAACCGATCGACGTCAGTCTCGGCAGAGCATCAGCCTGATCAGCCGCCGGCGAGAATGTACGTGAAGCTCAGGAAGTAGCTTCGGCCCGTCA
>JAGWBL010000038.1 GCA_021295935.1 Pseudomonadales bacterium | reverse complement strand
TCAGCCAAGATCGTGAACGTGGGAGCTCGAGGCGGAATGACGGGAAATCCGTTCATGTCGGCCTATTCAGCGTCCAAGAGCGCTGTCATCAGACTGACGGAGAGCATGGCGCAAGAGCACAAGCGGTTCGGCATAAACGTCAATTGCGTGGTGCCCAGCATCATCGACACTCCGCGCAATCGAGCGGACATGCCTGACGCCGAATTCAGTTCTTGGGTCACACCTGAAGCGCTGAGTGTCGTGATCGTCTTTCTGGCTTCACGAGCCGCGGAGCAGATTGACGGGGCGGCGAATCCTGTGGACGGCTTGGCGTAGGAACGCTGACGCGGCTGTTTCCGACTTAATGGCAGTCCTGCACATGAGACACGGGTAGACCCGCCTGCAACCGCCTCGAGTTCCTGATCGGCGACGCTTTGCGGCAGCGATTCACGGACCATTCTTGCAATGCCGGCGAGCTTCCGCTTGCGTGCTTCTTGTCACCGACGTCATTCCGCGCGCTCCGGCAGACTCGCGTCCCACTGCTCTGACGTGGACCGAACGGCAGTCTGACCGACTTTCTACCCACCCCTCCAAGCTGCAGTCATGCACACCAACTGTAGTTCCTGCTCAGAAATGGAATCTCCATTGCTCAATGACGCAAGAAGCCAAGCCGTCGCAGTGAAGTCCCTCAACCAGGCGGTCGGATTGAATGTGGATCCACAGTGTCGTGCAATGGACGTTTCGTCAGCATGAGAACTCTCGCAAGCCATCGGATCGGATTCAACGTGTGATGCTTCGGAGCGCTAGGGGAGTTCCGAGACGTCGATGGACCGGGCCTTGGGCGTGCATCAGGAATTGTGCGACCCAGTCCGTCCGCGGACATGCTCTGGCGAGACGGTCACTCCGGCTCCACCATGAATCGGCCAGTAGACTCGACCACAACTTCACCACTGTCCTGCCTGATCGCCTGAGCGTGCAGGATCACTAGTCGGCCCCGTCTCTTCGCGAGTCGAGCTTCGAGACGGATCGGTGTCCCGATCGGCAACGCTGCTCGAAACCTGATTTCGGCACGTGCGGTGTAGCAGACCTCTCCCTGAAGGAACAACATGTTCGCAATCACGTCGTCGAGCAGACTGAACAAGATGCCGCCGTGGGTAACACCGTCGTAACCCATGTAGGTCGCAGCAGGCGTCCATTCGGTTCGGCACACGCCGTCTTCAAGACGGAACCGTAGCTGGAGGCCATCCGGGTTGCCCGGCCCGCAAACAAAGCACTTGTTGGCCTCGCTGTCGAGACCCATGGTGGGCGTCGTCTCTCCGGATCCGGTGGCGATTGCTTCCTATGATAGGCAGCATGTTCACCCTTGACGATTTCAGGGCAGCGGTGAAGGCTGCGAGGGTCCCATCCGTTTCGGGTGTCCACTGTTGTCGCCAAGCTGCGGTAGCAGTCGTCGTTCGGGAAGGATGCCAGGGACTGGAGATGCTCTTCATCCTGAGGTCGGAACACGAGAGCGATCCTTGGTCAGGCCAAGTCTCGTTTCCCGGCGGTCACGTCGAAGAGAGCGACATCAACGTTCGGGTCGCCGCGGAACGCGAGACGTTCGAAGAGACAGGACTGGATCTCGGGGATGCGGAGTTCCTGGGTCGTCTACCTGTAGAAAAGACCAGTCGACGCGACGAGGCTTTGAACCTTGACGTCTTCCCTTGCGCGTTCGGGAGCTTCAGGCGAACGTCCCTGCGCCTGAACCGGGAAGTCGCGGACGCGTTCTGGGTGCCCTTGGAATCGCTTGCGGACAGACGAGCACGGATCGAAAGGACCATGCATTGGGATGGGAGGGACGTGGCGGTACCTGGAGTCTTATTGCCTGACGGTCATTGGATCTGGGGGCTAACACTCCGAGTCATCGACAAGCTGGTAGACCAACTGCGCACCGCAACCACCACGGATGGTTGGCGGTGAGACTTGATCAAGGAGCAGGCTCGACACCGCCCGGATGGCGACGTGCTGCGACGGCCAGCAACCGGTGCGAAGACTTGCACCGTTCCATGGTGCGGCCCGGAGCGATTCTGAAGAAGTGCGATATCGCCAGTCTCTATGCAATGATGGGGAACGGGTCGAACACAATGATTCGATCGCAAGAATGTCTCTTGAGAAACCGCTCCACAACGGGGCTACTTGAAGAATCGCCCAGCCGAAGCACGAGGTCGATGCCTTCTGATCTCGATCACGCGGAGTCGCGCAGTAACGTTGTTCCGCGTTGTATCCGCCGCAACATGCCTTTGAATCGTTCCTCCAGGACCGACCCCTCGACGTGAAGTCGGACGCCTACTCTTGGGATGTCGAGCACGTGCGACACGTAGTTTGAGAACGAGGCCTTCAGGGCTCTTGCCTGCTCGATGATCTCGTGCCCTTACTCTCGTTGATTCACCTCGAACAATCTCTTGAACGTGCGTTGCGCGCCGGTTTCGGAGCTTGCGACGCGGTAGTGCATCGGCAACGGTCGATCGGAAAGGGAAGCTCGATGAGTCGATGCTCGCCTCGCCGGGTACGGGACCCGCTTGCGCCAAGCGACGGAGTGAGGAGGGTTTCGATGACCCGTTGATCATTGTGATCGCCAAGCGGTATCCCGTGGATTGCGATGACACGAATCTGTCCATTGGTGAACCGCCTTGCGATCAAGATATCGAGCGTGCCTCCGCCGACATCGAATGCCAGTGCCTCTTCCTCGATTCTGGACAGATCGGAGACCAGGTAGCTGTTGGTGGCCGCAACGGGCTCACGAGACGCCGCGGAGTCTGCGAGTCCGGTGCATTGGATCGCCACCGTGAGTCGAGCCACGCCGAGTCGACGCGTGCCGGCGCCTTCACCATTGAACTCAACTGCCTGGCCAGTACAAGCAGCCCGGTTGGCTTCCGTGCCGCCTCGAACGTGAACCACCCACCATCTGATTGAGGATCGTTGTCACCATTGCGACCTTGCGTCAGGGACGACCAACCACGTCGAGAGTCTTGACATTGTCCTGTCCCTGCAGTCTCTTCACGCTCCCGGAACAACCGTTCCGGAAGGTCGTGACCCAATCTTGGCTCGCCCTGCATGTCAATGGTCGCTCGGAAGGCACGGTGCCTGTGTTTCCCGGAGTGTCAGCCATCGGCGCAGCCTCGGTTGCAATGACGTCGGAGCTGAGCCCAAACTTGCGGCCAGAATTGTCTCGCACGTACGCGTCGATTGCGATCTGCCCGATGGCTTTCTCAGACTCCCGGCTGGCATTGTGTTGCAGAGAAAGTCACGTGCTGATTGCGCTCCAACAGCATCGGTTGCGGACTGCTCTCGTCGAACGCAGCGGCGACGGAACTGCTCTTCCCGAATTCGATTCCTGCTGCTACGCCAATGCGCGTCACGGCATCGGCGGCCAGAACCGCTCGGGGAACGGGGCGGGCTGAGTCCGGAGTGGCAGCACCCTAGCGGGAGCTAGGTTGTTTCCGTCTCGTGTTCGGACATCAGGTCGCATGCCACGCCAGTTCCCACCAATCCGCAGTACCCGTGCGGAATCTTCGCCAGGTACTGCTGATGGTAGTCCTCCGCGTAATAGAACGCTCTCTCGCGCGAGATCTCTGTGGTGATCTCGGAGAGGCCCGAACCCGAGAGTTGCGATTGGTAGAGCAGTCTCGATTCACGCGCCAGTTGCTCCTGCTCCTCGGAGAAGAGATAGAGCGCCGAACGGTACTGCGTTCCGACATCGTTGCCTTGTCTCATGCCTTGGGTGGGATCGTGAGACTCCCAAAAGACCTGCAGGAGCGAGTTGAACTCCAACTGTACCGGTCGGTACACCACCAGCACGACCTCTGCGTGACCCGTGAGCCCCGAACAGACCTCTTCGTATGTCGGATTGGGTGTGTGACCACCGGAATAGCCGACGGCAGTCACCAGCACGCCCGGAATCTTCGAGAACAGCCGTTCCGCACCCCAAAAACAACCCATGCCCGCAAGGAACTTCTCGCTCCCCTCCGGAAACGGGGGCCTGAGCGCTCGGCCGGTCAGGAAATGTGCATTTCTCAGGGGCAGAGGTTCCGGCCTGCCGGGAAGGGCTTCTTCAGGAGGCGGAATCTGGTTGCTGGTTTGCAGCATGTGACTCTCGTGCAGGCCGTGGCGACCGAACGTAGACGACGATCATCATAACAACACGAGCGTTGGTGGTTCTCTTAGAATGCGATTCATGTTCAGGATGAAGTCCGCAGGCACGGCGGTTGGAATGTTCCTGCTTTCACCCTGGGCAGGATTCTGGGCGGATGCAGAGACTCGGCCAACCGTCGAAGCGACGGTGGATCCGGTTTCTGACGTCGCCAAGTTGCGGCATGATTTCATCTCCGGCGACTACGGACTGCAGCTGGTCCGTGTCTCGGAGTTCGAGCGGCAGGCAATCGCTTTGCTGGACGAAGCTCCCCTTCGTCTGGGTCCGCTCTCTTCGGCCATCCTGGACCTGTCCCAAGTAAACCTTGTGGGTCAGCTCGCGGCGCTGCGGTACTACGAGTTTGTGGAATCGGACCAAGCTGACGAACATCGCGTGCAGGTCGACCTGATCGCCACCGCCATGTCGAAGGGACGCTCAGGCTCTGAATCTTCTCCGTACCGTGCGCATTCCGTCGCCGAAGCGCGGGCGCTTGTCGAACATGGAGGCGGCAAGTCCATCGGTTCCATCTACACCATTGGCGAGGAAAGCACTTTCCTCGCACGGATTTCGGTCTTGCGTGACGGCAAGCCACTGACCTACCAGTACTTCGATCTTACGCCGTACAGGAGAGTCATGGAGCGCATGGAAGAAAGGGCCGCTCAACACCAAGCGTCAGGGCTCCGACCGGGATTGCTTGGAATGATGATGCAGATGGGCGACACGACCGCCAGGCTGACCATGGGGCAGGTCTTGTTGCAGGACGGTCGGCCGGCCGATGCGCTGCGAGTGCTGGAACCCGCACGTGCATCCGACAACGCACTCGTGGATCCACTTCTCGCTCGCGCGTATCGCGGCGTGGCATCGCAGACCGCAGGCGACGGCAGGAAGGAGTTGCTGGATTCCGCGGTGCATCACCTTTATCAGGCGAGCGCCAGCGGGTACGACAGCGCCATGCGGGAGCTTGCGCACTTTCACTTCTCGAGCTTTATTGAAGACGGTTCGGGGGCGGAAGGCTTGGTTCTGTTGGAGCTTGCCGCAAATCGCGGCAACAGAGCAGCGGCGCTGGAAATGGCCCTTCACCTTGCGGGGGGTACGTTCGGCGCCATCGATCGTTCGAGAGCGGATGCGATGATTGGTGACCAACTGAACGATCCTCCAACTTCGGAACAACGAACTCTTGCCAAACAGCTGCTGCTGCCCGATGCGTACGGGTACGCGCTGCCCTCGACGTCCGCCTTGGCTCGCTACGCGCCGACGGAGAGGCAATCCGAGGTGGCGGATCTCGCCGTGAAGTGGTTGAAGTCGGCAGCGAGGAACGATGCGGATCTTCTGGTGTTGCTGGCACAGATGTACGCGCGCGGCGCGTACGTAGATCAGAGTTTCCGCAAGGCCCGGTCCCACTTCAGGCGCGCGGCGCGGCTTGATCCCGACGATCCCGAGTTGGTGAACAACATCGCTTGGACGCTGGCGGTGACTCACCACGAGCGACTGCGCAATCCGCGTTTCGCGTTGCGCATCATGGTGCCGATGATGAACAACGATGAGGACGCGGGGTCCAGTCCAGCGTACATCGACACTCTGGCGGCCATCCACGCGGCGCTTGGGAGCTTCGCCGAGGCAGTGAAGCTGCAGCGCAGGGCGATTGCCATCGCTGCTCGCGAGGGATACCCGGAGGGCATGTTGACTGAACTCCAGGAGCGCTTGGCAGCGTTCGAAGAGAGGCAGGCGGTCATCGACGCGGTCCCATGATCCCGAATGTGGACGAGACGGATGGGACCGTCGCTCACTACCGCGGATTGCTGAGTTCAGACCGTCCCGTGCTCGATGTCCGCTCTCCGTCGGAGTTTGCGCTGGGGGCGGTGCCTTCCGCTCGCAACTTCCCGATCCTTACCGACGATGAGCGGGCCGAAGTAGGGCTTTGCTTCAAGCGGAAGGGACGCGAACAGGCGTACGCACTCGGCATGCGATTGGTTTCGGGCGATGAGCGCGAGCGCCGAGTTGGGAACTGGCTGGAGTTTGTTGAAACCAACCGCTCGGCGGTGCTTTGTTGTTGGCGTGGCGGGTTGCGTTCTCGGATCGCGCAGGCGTGGCTTTCGGAAGCAGGCGTTCAAGTGCCGGTTCTGGCAGGGGGCTCGAAGGCGTTGCGACGATTCTGTCTGGCGGTACTGGAGCAAGCCGAGCGCCTGCCGATTCTGGTACTGTCTGGACGCACCGGAGTGGGCAAGACCGAATTGCTGAAACGGGATCACAATGCCATCGATCTGGAGAATCTTGCAGCGCACAGAGGTTCGGCGTTCGGGGGGCTTGCATCGCCCCAGCCGCCTCCAGTCAGCTTTGATGCCCGCTTGGTCCGGAGCATTCTGCGAGCTGACGTTGCTTCGAGCATTCTTGTCGAGGACGAAAGTCGGAACATCGGTCGACTCGCCATTCCGGCTGATTTCCGTGCTGCCATGGCAATCGCGCCTGTGGTCGTGATAGAGGCTCCCATGGAGGAACGAATCGACCTGACGTATCGGCAATACGTGCGGTCAAGCCACGCGGAATCAATGCTCGCATCGCTGGATCGGATCGAACGGAGACTCGGAGGCGAACTGCATCGGGTCTTGCGCGCTCAGATGCAGGATGCGTACCAATGCGAGGCAGAATGTCTCCATCGGCGTTGGATAGCCGTTCTGCTTGAAAGGTACTACGACGCGATGTACGACTACCAGCTCGACAAGAAACGGTCCCGGATCGTGTTCAGCGGCAGCCGCCATGAAGTGTCCCATTGGCTCGAACAATCGGTGAATCGAAAGGCGAACCTTGCGACAAACGAATTGCAGAAACGGGATCGTCGAGTGCGGCAATCTTGAATTCGACGGTTGATTCGTCCAAGTGATTGATTCATATGGATGCCGAGACATTACATAAGGCACTGCATTCCCGGGCCGGAAGGCCCCGGGAGGACTCAGCGACTCCCCGGGTCTGTGGGACCCTTCCATTCCGACTCACCTAGGCTCCGGCCGGCCTTCGTTCCAACTTCAATGGATACAGGTTTCTCTATTCAGAGTGTGGACGCGCTGCTGTACCAGTCCATCGAAGCAGCTTGACAAGAGACGGAGAGGATCCTCGACGTTGTCTGGGATCGCCGTCAACGCCTCCCGTTTGCGGTGGGAGAACACGGGTTGGGCAACTGCGTTTTCAAAGCAGCCGCCGATACGACTCATCGACAGCCGAAAGCCGTGTCTGGCAAGCACCCGCCCGAAAGGCGTTCGAGGAGCGCTGGCATTCGTGATCCGAGTGCACCACTCGACCCGCACCAGGACGGCGACGGAGCGTCTCGGACTTCAGCCCATCCAGCATCAGCCTCGCAGTTTGCAGGCGCAAGATCAAGCTGGCCGCCACCCCCGCCGCGTGCAACCGTCCTGCATCAGCTCGTACGCCGCTTGGAACCCGCCCGGGTTCGCTGGGAGAACCAATCCGCCGACTTTTCCAGCGAGGCGAGGTCTTCTGAGACTCCAGATCTCACGTGCCATCCGCAACGGCACGAGGAAGTCCTCCGGACATGCGCTCGCCGCTTGCGCTGGCCTCAATCAGGCTTAAGCCGTCGTCGGCGTGCCTATGTCGCAGTCCTCTGCCACTGCATCTATCGGACGACCCTCGCGAACAGCGCACGGAACCGCGGCACTGACCTCGTCGCTGCATTGTCTGACTCCCATCGCGGGGGGTCCTCCTGCCCTAACAGAGTGTCGGACTCTAGTCGACAACAAGTAGAATGCTCATGACCTGAAGCCAAGGTGTTGAAGACGATGCCAAGGTTTGTCCCCGTGGCGGTGACCCAACGGTTGTCTCTTCCTCCGAACCCCGTCCGCGTTCGTTCACCTTGGAAGACGTGCATCGACACCCGCTTAACGGCCAAGGGTATGGAGGCTCGATCTTGAGCATCCCTGAACGTGGAGAATTGCAGACAGGCACTTGAATTGTGA
>JAGWBL010000037.1:12766-13760 GCA_021295935.1 Pseudomonadales bacterium | reverse complement strand
TGAAAGAGTTCTACGTCGGAGGAAACGAGTTGGTGGGTCGTGTCTGGGTGGAAGATCTCCCCAGGTCGCTCGAGGAGCTGTCGCTGAGGCAGAACCATCTCGCGGGACCGGTGCCGAAAGGGCTGGGCGAATTCACCAAGTTGAGAATACTCTACTTGAACGACAGCGGGCTGACAGGACGCCTTCCCATGGAGTTGATGAACTTGCAGCGGCTCGAGGACTTCGCTTTCGTTGGCGACTCCGGCGATCTCTGTTCGCCAGGCGATCCGGACTTCCAGGCATGGCTCGCGGCAATACCCGAGCACGACGTGGGCACTTGCGAGGTGCCTCCGACCATTGCGCTGTTTGAAGAGAACAGAGTTGGACATCTGACGACCGGGATCACCACCCATGCGTCGACTGGCGTGGTCACGATCACCACAAGCGACTCTTGGTTGACGGTCTCGCAGAGTTCCTTCGTGGTATCGCCATTCCGATCCTTTGAGTTCGACATATTCGTTGACTGCGGTTCGGAAGAGCGTCGCACCGGTGCGGTGACGATCTCCACGAACGATCCGGATCGGCCCACGCGGACGATCGAGATCGACGTCGAGTGCCTCGTGCGGGATCTGGCGATCGAATTCGACAGCGAACCGGTTGCGGCGACTGGCTCGCCGGATGCCAAGACTGTCTCCGGGGCGCTGGAGTGGAGGATGACCAGTTCCACATCGGACGATCGCGGCGAGCCGTTCTCGCTCACGATGAGTTCTTCCGACCCGTCCGTCGTCCGTCCTCAGGCCGGACACGAGATCTCCGGAACGGCCGTGCCCGAGGCGACGAACACTCACGAGCTGTTCGCGGACTGCCGTTTCGGTGGTGCCGCGAACATCGACGTGACCGTCGAGATTGGCAGCCTCTCGGAAGTCTCGGAGTGGTCGCTTGAATGCGAGGCGGACGTGTACCGGGTGACCGAGGTCAATTGGTATCAGGGTCCGTTCGTGGCGCGCCAGACGTT
>JAGWBL010000037.1:0-12758 GCA_021295935.1 Pseudomonadales bacterium | reverse complement strand
GCGGGGGATCCGGCGGCATCCTCTCTCGCGCAAAACTCTCCTGTGCTTCGGGACCGCAGGGCGGTGACTTCGTTCCTTGTCGCACACGGCTACGACACCGCCGCTGAATTGCAGGGAGCTTGGTGGACCAACGGGCCGAACCTTGTGACCCTCGACGAGGCGACTGAACGCACCTATGCGGCGGTGGACGATTCAGTGCTGGAGTATGGTGACGCATTCACCTTTCATCTGCCGGGACAGTACATGTCGGACCAGGAGGGGGAGGCGACGCTGCTGTTCCAGACCGATGGAATGGAGGATCCTCTCACGTTGCGCTTGTCGGGATTGGACCTTGTTTCGGTGCACTCGTTCAATCCGGTCGTGGTTCCGTACATCGTCGATCCCGAAGACGGGAGCGATCCGGAACCTGCTCCGAATTATGACATGGACGACATGCTGGAGGAGACAAGGGACTGGTTGCCCATTGCGAATGACAATCCAGTCGAACGGGAGTCGGTGTTCGTGCCTCTCTCGGAAATCAGCGAAGCGGAGGATGCGGAGGCGTATGTGCTGGGTCTTGCAGCATCCCTGTACAACGAAGAGGGAGAAGAGGACGAGTTCTACCACGCGGTTCTCTTCGATGGCGTCAACGACTTTCCGTGTGGGGGCGGCATCGCCTACGTCGGATGGCAAGTCGGAGTCAGTTGCGTTGAGGTCGATCCCGAAACGGGCTCACTGGATGAGGGTGGCGACATTGTCGCTCACGAGTTCGGGCACAACTTCCACCTGTGGCACACGCCGTGCGGACTGAGCAGCTACGATCCGGACTACCCGTATCCGAACGCGCAGATGGGTCCGGAACCGGGATGGTCCTATCCGTTGGATCGGTTCATCACCAATGCCGACGGCTATGTCTCGTACATGTCGTACTGCGAGCCGCCGTTCGTGAGCGACTTCGACTACAGGGAAGCAGCAGAGTGGTTCCTTCACCTCACTGGCGAGTGGGGCGCGGAGGATGCACAACCACGTGCTGACGAGCGGCCGGGACAGCTATACAGGAGCATTGCTCTGATGGGAAGACTGGATGTCGAATCGGGAGAGTGGGAGTTGCTCCAGTCGCAGTACAGCACGCGTCCGCCGCGCCGACCTCGGGAGGGACCTTGGGAGTTGGTGCTGTTCGACAGGATCGGAGTGGAGCTATACCGGGAGCCGATGAGACTCTACGAACGCCAGCGCAGGGACGAACACGAGGAACCGCGCCAAGTGCTCACTTGGTTCGCCCGCGTACCCGTTCCTCCGCAGGTTCCTGCGGAGTTGCGGATCATCGATCCAGATGGGATCGAGGCATTCAGCAGCGCCATCGAGGTGACGCCTTCGAAGCAGAGGTAGCGAACGCCTTGGAGGCTTGCCTGTTCGGAAACCGTGTGCCGGTCGAACGAGGCTCCTCAGACTACTCGTCGACTTCTGCGTACGATCACGGCGGAGTGCTTGAATCCCCGGGTGAGCGCTTCGTTCACATCGACTCCATCCACGGCACCAAGACGGTGTCGGTGCGCCCAACCTTGGCTATGCCTGTGGCCATGAGGCGAGATTCTCCAATGATTGGCAGGATGTCAAGCTTCGTGCTGTACCAGGGGAGAGTCCCTTGTTCTTCCAAACTGTGGACCCCGCTTCGGATCCGGTGACGTCTTGGAACGACGAGTCCGACAAGCGCGGAGAATCTTCAGGTGTTCTCAATCGCTTTGAGGGATGACACGGCTGCCTGGAATCGCAGTGGACCCGGTGGCGATTCCGGAAGGAGACCTACGAGCGTGGGTCCATGGCAAACGGCCAGCCGCTAACCAGCGGTCATCCAGTCACTGCTCGGAAGAGTTCGAAGGAGCGTTTCTTGCGTGCGGTGGGCGATGCCTCGTCCATCGCGGCGAGGGAGGCACGAGTCTAGAACACCGATGCGAGAGTTGGTGTTTGCCTTTCCGACAGACGAAGTCTTGGCGAGATCTCCGGAGTTCAGCAGGGATCGCGACCCGGCCGAGATCGGCAGGCAGGATCAATTGATTTGTCACGGACGCGTGCGGTGGGAGCGCCTAAAGTCCGCGAAGTTTCGTGACGGTGAGGGACGCCCGCGTAGATGGGACTGTTCTCGAGTTGGTTTGATGCTTTCAACTCCTTCGTTCGTCACCGTAAATTGTTGATTGCCTGCAAGTTGCTCCGTGGCGCCCACCTCGACTGCCGCACTGTTCCGAGCGTGGCGTGCAGGAATGGGATGCAGAGAACCCGGCGTGCACACGTCGCTCGAATTGCACAGGTACTGGATGCCTTCGCGTTCCAGGCGCTGAACATGAACAGCCAGCCGAACAGACGCGCCGGACCCCTCCGACGTCTTGAGAAATGGTTCCCGTGTGCCCGAGGAGACTCCGAGTCCCAAGGTCTCGGCCTTGTGGACGGCACAATCCGCTCACGCGCAGCGAACTCATCTGCTGACCCACTGCCTTGATCGTGAATCAAGGCTACATGGAGTTCCTGACCTCTCGCTGCGGCCGGACTTCGTGCAGCAGATCCATACGCAAGACCTGCGAACTCCCATGCAGTCTCCGGACAGGACCAATCCCGTGCGCGCAGCCCTCGATTTCTCGTTGGCCGATTCTGCCAAGTGGACGGGTCAGGCGCCAACAGCATTTCCGAGCAAGCGGGAGGCACTCTCACGTCCAGCGTCGAGCAGGAATGCGAGTCGCCTCGAATGTTGGTTGGGTTGGAGTGCGCGTTTGAGGTCAAGCAAAGCTTGATCCGCGTATTACGATTCGCAAGGGTGTCGCGGTTCCCGATTCGTTCTCAGACCGGCAAGAGTTCATGAACAGCATCGTTCGAAGATGCGAGCTTGAGAGCGAATCAATGGATTCGGGTTGGGGCTCCTGCAAATCGAGTTTGCGGAACAAGCGCTCAGCTTGGCTCGCCGGGATGCTTCCGCTGACACTCCTCGTGTCAGGCTGCGGAGGCGGCGCATCCAATGTGCCCCCAACAGCTGACGGCCTGGCGGTCACCACCGACGAGGACACCTCGGCCGCGATCACGCTTCGTGGTACTGACACCGATGGCACGATCGCGTCCTATTCCGTTGCGAGCTTGCCGTCCCACGGCACACTGAGCGGCAGCGAAGCGTCTCGCACATACGAACCGTCGCCGGATTTCTTCGGCACGGACTCGTTCAGCTTCACCGTCACCGACGACGACGGGGCGGAGTCCCAAGCGGCAACGGTCAACATCTCCGTAGTGAGCGTCAATGACCTGCCGCTCGCTGACGCGAGCGGCATGCAAACGGACGAGGACGTGACTGGGGCTGTCACTCTCACCGGTTCGGATGTGGAAGATGGCGGCAACCTCACGTTCTCCATATCGACCCACCCTCCCAATGGGTCGGTCACACTCACGGGGGCGGATGCGCAGTACGAGCCCGACGAACACTGGAACGGCACGGACTCGTTCGGATTCACGGTTGCGGACAGCGAGGGTGGATTGTCGGAAGAAGCGACGGTCACGGTCACGGTCAACAGCGTCAACGACATTCCCGTTTCGAAGTCGGACGAGGCCAAGACCGATGAAGACACGACAGCGAGCATCGAACTCGTGGCAAGTGACGTCGAGGACGGCACAGCGCTCACTTTCGTGATCACCTCACCACCGGCCCACGGTGCGGCTTCCATGTCCGGTTCGTTGGCCACGTACGAGCCCGACCAGAACTGGCATGGCTCGGACTCGTTCAGATTCACGGCGATAGACGACGATGGGGCGGAATCCAACGAGTCGACCATTGCGATCGATGTGGAGAGTGTCAACGACGTGCCAAATGCCCACCCCGCCAGCGTGCAGGTGTTTGAAGACAACTTGGTCGCAGTCGTGCTCACAGGAACCGATGTCGAGGACGGCGGGAATGTGGGGGTCGCTATATCCAGTGAACCTGAAAACGGCGAAGTCACCCTAGAGGGGTTCGCTGCCAACTATCGACCGGCGGAGCACTGGTTCGGGGTCGACACCTTCGGTTTCACGGCGACAGATGCCGAGGGAGCCACTTCAAGCGAAGCTGCCGTGACGGTCACTGTCATCTCGGTGAATGACCTTCCGATCGCGCATGCAGCGGAAGCGGGAACGGACGAGGACACTGAGGTCGAGATCCATCTCTCAGCGGAAGACGCCGAAGATGGCGAGCCGACGTTGAACATCGCCTCCGGTCCTTCGGACGGAACGGTAGTCCTGGATGGAACAGTCGCCACCTACGAACCCGATCTGGACTGGTTCGGTGACGACTTGTTCAAGTTTGTTGCGGAGGACAGTGAAGGCGCCACCTCCAACGTCGCGACCGTGCACATAACCGTCCAGAGCGTGAATGACCTGCCTGTCGTCTTTGCGGCTGAAGCGGAAACCGACGAAGACACTGGAGTCTTGGTCCAGTTGTCCGGGTCGGATGTCGAGGATGGCGGCGATCTCGAATTCCTGCTCGTCTCCGAGACCTTGAACGGTTCCGTGACGCTCGATGGTTCCAGGGTCGAATACGAGCCGGCTCCGAACTGGTTCGGAGTGGACCAGTTCGAGTTCTCCGCAAGGGACAGTGATGGAATGGAGTCGGAAGTCGCGACCGTGACTGTGACGGTCGAAAGTGTCAATGACCTGCCAGTCGTAGACCCGCTGGACCTTGAAACCGATGAGGACACTCCGGTTTCCGGGACGCTGACGGGCTCGGATGTCGAAGACGGGTCCCACGTCACCTTCTCAGCGGCGAGCGCTCCCGAGAACGGTTCGGTGACGATCGAGGGAGGAGAACTGACTTACGTGCCGAGAGAGGACTGGTTCGGCTCCGATGGATTTCGCATCCTTGCAGTCGACAGCGACGGAGGCTTGTCAGAGGAGGGACAAGTCAACGTCACGGTGAAAGCGGTCAATGACCCGCCCATCGCGCTTTCAGCTGACATCGAGACTGACGAAGATGTCGTGGCTTCCATCGGCCTGTCAGGCAGCGATCCCGAGGACGGGAACGCGATTGAGTTTGCGTTGGCGTCCACTCCCGCGAACGGATCTGCCAGTCTCGATGGCGACACGGCCGGCTACACGCCCAACGCGAACTGGTATGGCAACGACTCATTCACCTTCCACGCAGTCGACACGGAAGGGCTTGCTTCCGACGAGGCGACTGTCAACATTCGTGTCGCGAGTGTCAACGATCTTCCGATTGCGCATTCCGCGACCGTCCAGACGGACGAAGACCAACCTGCCATCGTCGCGCTGTCAGCGACGGACGTCGAGGACGGTTCCATAGACGATTTCGTTGTGGTAACCGAACCCTTGCACGGGTCTGTGGCGTTGGCACAGGCCGAGGCGACATACCTGCCTGACGAGAACTGGCACGGGGTGGATCACTTCCGGTTTTCCGCCGTCGACAGCGAGGGCGGGGTGTCGGAAGAAGCCAGCGTCAGCCTGACCGTCTCGAGCGTCAATGACGCGCCCGTCGCCGTTTCGATCGATGCCAGCACTGAAGAGGACACGGAAGTGACTGTGACGTTGTTCGGCTCCGACGTCGAAGACGGAGAGGGCGTCAGGTTCGAGGTGGTTTCCTCACCAAGTCACGGGACGAACGACATTGACGTCAGAACTGTTTCCTACCGGCCCGACCAGGATTGGTTCGGGGAGGACTCGTTCCGATACCGGGTTGTCGACAGCGACGACCTGGCATCCGAAGAGGCGACAGCCACCATTGCGGTGGCGAGCGTCAATGATGTCCCGCGTGCTGATTCCGCAAGCGTGCAGACCGGCGTCGACGAGGCGGCATCGATCGTCCTGACTGGCGAAGACGTAGAGGATGCAGGCGAACTCACGTTTTCCATTGCATCCGAACCCTCCGATGGTTCGGTCACGCTTGACTCGCACACCGCCACCTACACCCCCGATCAAGGTTGGGCCGGGACGGACACCTTTGGATTCACCGTCACGGACTCCGACGGTGCAGCTTCCGCGGAGGCCCTGATCACGATCTCGGTCGATGACTCCAATCGCATCCCCGTGGCCGATCCGGTTTCCGCAGAGACGCTTGAGGACGATTCTGTAGCCATCCGGCTGTCGGGCTTCGATCACGAAGATGGTGACGAAGTCACCTACAGCCTTCACTCTGAGCCGTCGAACGGACAGGTGACTCTCAGCGGCTTCGAAGCAGTGTACGAACCAGACGAGCATTGGCACGGTACGGACAGCTTCCAGTACACGGTGACGGACACCGAAGGAGCGGAATCCGAGCCTGCAACCGTGACCGTGGAAGTCCAGGGTGTCAACGACGCTCCGGTCGCGTCGGCGGAACAGGTTGGCACCGACGAAGACGTTCCGGTGAACATCACGCTTCGGGGATCAGACGTGGAAGACGGAACGGGCTCACTGAGCTTCCGGATTGTCTCGGACGCAGAGCACGGCGCGGTGTCTATTTCGGGGTCGGTGGCGAGCTATGAGCCGAACGAGAACTGGAATGGGAAGGACACGTTCGCATTCTCGGTGACGGACAGCGATGGTGCGGAGTCGGAACCTGCCGAAGTGGACGTCACCGTGGCCAGCGTCAACGATCCTCCCGTCGTCGAACCTGCCTCCGCGACGACCGACGAGGACGTCGCAGTCGCCATAGGTCTGGATGCCGCGGACGTAGAGGATGGCACGTCGCTGACGATCGTGCTCTTCTCGGTTCCTTCGAACGGGTCGCTGGAGTTTGCCGGAACGGTGATCACCTACACACCTAGATCGAATTGGTCAGGCATCGACACGTTTCGCATCTTCGTGCGCGACTCGGAGGGTCTTCGGTCTGAGGATGTCTCCGTGACGGTCACGGTCGAGGAGGTGAACGACTCGCCGCGTGCGTTCTCCAGGACCTTGACCACCAACGAGGACACGTCGAGGACGATCGTGCTCTCCGGTTCGGATGCCGAAGGTGCGATATTTGCCTACAAGATCACCGAGCAGCCGCAGCACGGCTGGCTGGGTGGAGTTCCGCCGTCCATCCGTTACCACCCGAACGGTGACTTCACCGGGGCGGACAGCCTGCAGTTCGTCGTGGAGGATGCCGACGGCGCCTTGTCCGAACCAGCCACCATCTCCATCGATGTTGTCGGCTTGGAGGACGTCCCGGTTTTCGAAGACGAGTACTTCCGGGTCGAGCCGAATACGGAGTTGACGAACGCGCAGCTTCATCCTGTCGGCATCGACAACGAGATTCAGTCCATCGAGATCGAGAGCGATCCTTCGGACGGGACAGCAACGATCAGTGGCACGACCTTGTCGTACACCCCTGACGCTGGATTCGAGGGCGACGACGAGATGACCGTGCACGCACTGGATGCAGGGGGACTGCGCTCGAGAACGGCAACGCTGCACTTCTCGGTAGTCGATCGAACGATCGATGAGGACAAGGCGATTCTCTCCAGTTTCCACGATGACACAGACGGCCCAAACTGGACAAACTCGGAAAACTGGGGGTCGGATCTACCCTTGGATGACTGGTTCGGGATCACCACTTGGCGGGGCGGACATGCAGGTCAGCTGATACTCTCGTCGAACGGGCTTGACGGCGAGATGCCCGATGAGCTCGTAGATCTTCCCCATGTCTACGATCTCTACTTTCCTGCGAATTCCCTGGAGGGGGACATTCCTGCGCATCTCACCGCGCACTCGGGCTTTCGCGTACTGGACTTCCGGGTGAACGAACTCACCGGTGTCGTGCCTTGGAACGTCGGCAACATGTCGGATCTGGAGTGGCTTCTCCTCAGCGGCAACACTCTGACCGGCACCGTGCCGCCATCAGTTTCCAATCTTGGCAGGCTGACTCATCTGTTGCTGGATGGCAATCAGCTTGAAGGTCGGCCAGCCGTCGCCGATTGGCCAGAAAGCCTGCAGTGGGTTTGGCTTTCCGAAAACAAGTTCACCGGACCCGTTCCGGCTGAATTGGGGAATCTCACGCGGTTGACGCAGCTCCGACTGAACGGCAGCGGATTCACCGGCAGGCTGCCGATGAATCTGATCAACCTTCCGAATCTCCAGCACTTCCAGTTCGAGGACGCGACAACTGAACTCTGCGCACCCCGGGATCCTGACTTTGTCGCCTGGCTCTGCGCCATACCGGACAGCGACGATATCTACTGTTCGACTCCATCTGACTGCCGGCATCACCCACGTGGCGGGCATCACCCGGATCGCCAACGATGGCGACCAGGATCTCGCGGTCACGATCACCACGAGCCACGACTGGCTTACAGTTTCGGAAAGCTCGTTCACGGTCGATCCGTTTCGGGCCATGGAGGTGGAGATCCATGTCGATTGCGGTCAAGCGGAGCGACGAAAGGGCGCCGTGACGATCTCCACGAACGATCCGGAGCGACCCACGCGCACGATCAGGGTGGATGTGGAATGTCTGGACCGGGATCTTGCGATCGAGTTCGAAGACCTTCCGGGCGCGGGTTCTGGAGGGCCGGTCTCGCAATCCATCGGATGACCACCGATACGGATGACGAGCGGGGAGAACTCTACAGTAGCAGCGCGAGTTCCCAAGACGAAGGCGTCTTCGTGGTTCAGTGCTGCGAACAGGACCGACAGCCAGCCCTGCCGAACCACGTCACGACCGAGTCCATTCAAGGCCAGTGCCTGTCGCAGGGCACGACGAAGGTCGAATTGACGGTGAAGATCGGCTCGGATTCAGCTTCGAGGCAATGGACGATCACCTGCGCGCCCGACATCCTCCGAGTCGCTGAAGTCGAGTGGATGCAGGGACCGTTTGTCGCCGGCCACAGCTACAGCTTCACCGGAACCAACACCACTCCCGACAGCACCCAGATCTCGCAGGACACCAGCGCGGTCAGGCAACGGCGCGCAGTGGTTTCGTTCACGGTTGCGCACGCATATCCCGGTGTCCCCGAGGGAGCAGCAGCGAGGTGGTCCAGCGGCGGAGAGGTGGTCGATCTCGAACGAGCTTCCTCCGATCTCGGCGTTCTCTCGCTGGATGGGGACCTGCCTCGTGGTTACAGCTTCGCGTTTCATCTGCGCGCTGGCCACATGACGGACGGCGACGCTCAGGCCGAGATCGAGATCGAGTTCGAGGTCGACGGCTTGGCAAGTTCCTTCGGCGTTGAGCTGGGCAGCTTGGCGTTCGAGACCGTGCACCAGTTCAAGCCGGTGATGGTTCCCTACGTCGTCAAGCCGGAGGACGGTTCGAGTCCCGATCCGGCGCCGGACATGGATCTTGACGACCTGCTCGAGGAGACACACGACTGGCTGCCCATCTCCGAGGAGACCGACGCGCGGCAAGCGGACACGGTTTATGTCGAGTGGGATGACATCGCCGGTCAGTCCAATCACACGGTCTACATACTCGAGCTCGTGAACGACCTGTACAACGCGGAAGGCGCAGAAGACGAGTTCTATCACGCCGTTCTGATGGACAACATCAACGGCTATCACTGTGACGGAGGCGCGGCCTACGTGAGCTGGCAGAGCGCTGCCAGCTGCGTTGAAGTCGACGTGTCCGACGGACTGACGGTTTCGGGTCAGGAAATCGTCGCACACGAGTTCGGCCACAACTTCTCCTTGCGGCATGCTCCTTGCGGAGTGTTTGGAAGCAGCGTGGACGAGCGCTATCCGTACAGTGGTGCGAAAATGGGTCCGGATCCGGGATGGTCCCATGTTCTGGATCGCTTCATCGACGAGGATGACGGGTTTGTCTCGTACATGTCCTACTGCGGACCGGAATTCACAAGCGACTACGACTACGACAAGGCCGTCCGTCATTTCCTGGAGCTGACAGACACCTGGGCGGCCGGCGCCCCGGTAGGGGAGCACGCAGGCGCTGCGGATCTTCCTCGGAGCGTAGCACTCATGGGGTGGCTGAACGTGGTGACGGGAGCGGGGGAGGTCGTTCAGGCGCGGTACAGCCGAAGCCGGCCAAGACCGAGCCGAGCTGGCCCTTGGGAATTGGTGGCGATCGATGGCATCGGCGTCGAGGCCTACCGAGAACTCACCGAGCTCTACCAGTGGGAGAGCACCAGCGGTGAAACGGAGACTTCAGGTGATGTGCTGATGTGGGCAGTGCGAATTCCGCTCGCCGAGGAGCCCGTCGAGGAGGTTCGCTTGTTGGACGCCGATGGGTTCGAGGTGTTTCGCGGCAGGCTGGAGATCCAACCGGTCGGAGAATAGTGCGGATCGCCGACCTCTCGACGGGACGAACGTTGTTCGTCCGATTCGGGCGCGCGAGAGGCTTGATCTCGCGTGGCGGCCTTGCCAGAAGCGGTGTGCAGGACACCCGGGACAGCGGTACGGCTTGATGCTGTCGATTCGCTGTCTTGCTTGGCGAGCGCTTGATCAAGACAGCGTCCCTTCCGGTCAGCGAAGAGTGGAGTTAGAATCACGGGACATGCAGATTCTTGGAACGGATGCGATCGCAGCCGTTCCAGTGAGACTGACCAGGCAACTGATGGGAGGCGATCATGCGATTTGGATCTCTTGCGTGCTTCTTGCCGCTGGTTTTCTTGACCGCTTGCGGCGGCGGAAGCGGTAGCGGCAGCGGCGGCGGACCCACCAATCAGAGTCCGACTGCAAACCCGCAAGACTCGGAAACCAGCGAGGATCTGAGTGTCGACATTACCTTGACGGGATCCGACGGCGATGGCTCGGTAGCGTCGTTCAACGTCACTTCCGAGCCGCCGAACGGCACGCTTGAAGGTGTCGCTCCGGACCTCACTTACGTCCCAAACGTCGACTACAACGGCGGGGATTCCTTCCAGTTCACGGTCACGGACAACGACGGCGCCGTGTCGTCGCCGGCGACTGTCACCCTCACCGTTCACTCGGTCAACGACCCGCCCTTGGCGAACCCTCTGGAAGTTTCGACCACGGAGGATGAGTCGGTCACCATCACTCTGAGCGGTTCGGATCGTGATGGCACGATCGTGGATTACCTCGTGCTCGTCCAGCCCAGCCATGGCGTGCTGTTTGGTGATCCGCCGGAATTGGAGTACATACCCAACTGGGAGTGGTCAGGCGATGACTGGTTCGAGTACTCGACAGAAGACGATGGTCAGGAACTCTCCGAACCTGCACGCGTCACGATTTCCGTAGAGGAAGCGGAAGACGATCCCAGGATGCCCGATCACTGGTTCAGGCTGTGGGGCAGCTCCAACCCCAACAACTCCAAGAGAGTCTCTCCCGTAATCGTGGACAACGACAGTGACTGGCATACGCTTGAGATCACGCAGCAACCTTCGTTTGGGACAGCGGAGTACGAGGATCGCAAAATCGTCTACAGACCCGTCAGTGGCTTCCGTGGAGAGGACGAAGTGCATGTGAGGGCGGAAGACTCGGACGGCAACCAGTCGGAAGTAGCGGTCTTCACGTTTCTGGTGCTGGACCGCAGCCCGAGCATTGAAAGGGAGCTGATGGAGGAGTTCTACGACACCACCGGAGGCGACACCGACTGGCTGGTGACAACCAACTGGATGACCGATGCGGACTTGGAGGATTGGTTCGGCTTGACCATTCACAATGACTGGCGAGTGCAGACGATGGAGCTGCCGGACAACGGATTGACCGGTGCCTATTTCAGCAAGGTCGGGGAGATGTCCGACCTCCAACATCTTCGCTTGCAGGACAGTGCGATTTCTGGCGCATTCGAACCGAACTGGATCAACAACAACGGACTTCGCGACATCGTTCTCGCCCGCAACTCCCTGGAAGGGAGCATTCCTGCCGCCATGGGCCGTGTGCACAGTCTCGAGCGGCTGGACGTTCAGGACAACCAGCTCTCCGGATCGCTTCCCTACGCGAACCGCAGATTGGAGAATCTGATCGTGTTGCGCGTCGGTGGAAACGATTTTTCGGGTCCCTTGGTTCCGGAAGAGTTCTTTCCGATAAACGTCGAGATTGTGGACGTGAGCGACAACCAACTCGAGGGCCCAGTTCCTGTCAGCCTTCTCGATCGGCCCAGCCTGCGACGCCTCTACATCGAAGACAGCGGTCTGAGCGGCCGACTGCCCCTTTCCTTCACTTCACGCACGGGTCTTGAGGAGTTTCGCTACGCCGGAACTTCAGGAGACATCTGCGCTCCGGGGGACTCGGTCTTCCAGGACTGGATCAATTCGATTCCGAACGTAGACCGCAACACGTGCGACGTTCCTCCGACTCTGACGATGGACAAGACCTATTACGTCCACCATGTCACGACCGGAATCACCGATCGAGTCACCGACATGGAGATCTTCAATCGGGGTGACTCGGCACTGGAAGTCACGGTGACCACAAGCGACTCCTGGTTGACGGCGTCGCAGACCTTCTTCACCATTGAGGCATTCCGTTCAAACAGTCTGTACATCACGATCGACTGCGCCGACGCCACTCGGCGGATAGGAAGCGTGACGCTTTCGACAAACGATCCGAACCGCGCAGAGCACACGATCCATGTCGACGTCACGTGTCTGGATCGAACCTTGACACTCAGAGTGAACGAGCCGGCCGACGCCTTTGCCGGTGGACCGGACCAATTGCTGTTTCCGATAGTTGCCTCTTTCGTGATGGAAAGCGATACGGACGACGAAGAGCCGGAGCCGTACAGCTTTGCGCTTTCCATCCCATCCAATCCGGCCGTCGCCCTTGTGGACGAGAGCGCCACACTCACCGGCCTGGCATTTCCAGGCGAGACGATCTCGCTCGACTTCACGGGGGAGTGCTTGCGCGAGGGCTCTGCCACGGCCACGGCAACCGTGACCATCGGCTCGCTG
>JAGWBL010000036.1 GCA_021295935.1 Pseudomonadales bacterium | reverse complement strand
GCGATGAAACTGTTGGAATGGGTGAAGATTCCCCGCGCCAGGTCGTCCATGAAGTCGACCAGCATTTCCAGCGCGTTCTGGAATCCCGTGGGCACGCCCGCGGTCGCCTTGCGGGCAACCGACCACACAACGAGGCACGCGAAGCTGCCCAGACCGAACGACCATCCGACGGAATCGACGTGAACCGCGAGAAAGCCCATCTCGGAGGCTTGCTCAGCGGATTGCGCGAAGCTCCAACCATTTTCGGGGTGGAGTCCCCAAGTCAAGTTGGTCAAGTGATGCGCTATGTATTCGTCTGACGTGGCGAATTCGGTAGCCATCAGCCGGTCAGGATTCCTCTTCTAGCTCAGGCGGGTAGGCATGCATGTCGGCGCTTCCAAACGAACTGTTGAACGAGAGCAGGCTGCCAATCAGCCTTGCCAATACTGCCGCGCCAACGCCGAGAAGCACGGATACGCCAGAATCCGGCAACCCGTAGATCGCAGCCGCACACAGCAGCACGAACAGCGCGAACCGAACGATGCAGGTCGAGACAATCACTGCAGCGGACTGCAATCGTCCAAGGATCCACGCAAAACCAAGCTCCGGCACGATCACGCACGCACCTCCGACCAGCACGGGCACGGGCATGCTCGGATCGAACCAAGCGGCACCAGCCGCAGCACAGGCGACGGCGATGCACTGCGCAGCAACGATCGCGTAGCGCCCTCGGCGCAACCATCCCAGTGTTCGGCGCGGATTCCGTACTGACAAGAGCCCGGGAGTGCTGCTACCGAATGGGGACTGAGAGGATCGCTGAAGAAAACGACAAGCGCGCACGCATTATAAATCGGGCGACCCCCGCGAGTGAAGGATCTCAGTGATTCCGGCGTCCGATTCGAGCGATGAAGCCGTTGAGCTCCTCGATGCTGTGATACTTGATCACCAGCTCGCCGCGGCTTGTCTTGGCGGCGCCTCTGGCGGGTCGCACCGATACCGTCGTGGCGAGTTCATCCGAAAGATCTCGTTCGAGTTGCAGAAGGTGAGGGTCGGCATGTGCCGATTGCTTCTCCGAGCGTCTCGTTCGTGGTCGCAATCGCCTCGCGACGAGGGAGCGGAGCGCGCGAACCGTTAGGCTCTCCCGTGCGACCTTCCTGGCGAGACCTACCTGCGGAGTGCCAGGAACTCCCAAGAGTATCTTCGCGTGGCCTGAATCGATCTTTCCGGTTCGAAGCAATTCCGCGACGACAGGCTCAAGCTTCAGGAATCGAAGGATGTTGGTGATCGCGGCTCTTGACTTGCCAACGGACCCGGCAACCTGCTCGTGCGTCAGCCCGAATTCCTCAGTGAGACGGCCCAAGGCGCGCGCCTCGTCCATGGGGTTCAGATCCTCCCGCTGCAGATTCTCGATCAACGCCAGTGTCATCGCCTCCGCATCATTCACGTCGCGAACGACAGCAGGCACCTTCTTCAAATCCGCCATCTGCGCCGCCCGCCATCGCCGTTCTCCGGCGATGAGCTCGAATCCGCCTTCCGCTCGGGGCCGGACCATGACCGGTTGCATCACACCCTGCGACCGGATGGACCTGGCAAGTTCCTCCAGCGATTCCGCGTCCAGCTCCGACCGGGGTTGCACGGAGCTCGCGTAGATGCGATCGGTGCTGATTGCCTCCGCAATCGCCCATCCCTGCTCCCCTTCTGGCAGGTCGACACCCGGCGCGTTAAGGAGGGCGTCAAGGCCCTTGCCGAGAGCCGGCTTTCTAGGCATGTTCTTTCTCCAATCCGGCCGCGTTCCGGTTCCTGTGTTTTTCAATCATCTCGCGTGCCAGCGCCCGGTATGCCACGCTGCCCTTGGCCCTTGAATCGTAGAGCAGGCCCGGCAAGCCGTGGCTTGGCGCTTCCGCCAGTTTGACGTTTCGAGGAATGACGGTTCGGTAGACCGCGTCACGGAAGTGATCGAAGAGCTGCCGCGAGACTTCTCGGGAAAGCGAGTTCCTCGGGTCGTACATGGTCCTCACGATCCCGTCCAGCTCGAGGTTGCGATTGCCCGACCGGCGGACCCCGTCCACCGTCGAGAGCAAGGCCGAGAGTCCCTCCAATGCAAGGTACTCGCACTGCATGGGAACCAGCACGCCACTGGCCGCATTGAGAGCATTGACGGTCAGGACGTTCAAAGAAGGCGGGCAGTCAATGATGGTGTACTCGAAGCCCGGGCTCTCCCTCATTCTTCGGGAGAGCCTGAAGTTCCGATCCGGCGCGTTCAATAACGCCAGCTCCGCGGCCGTGAGATCGCCACTGGATGGAATGATCGTGTACCCGCCATTGGCGGAACAGCAACTCTCGTCGAACGAGCAGTACCCCAGCAACCAGTGATAGGCGGTAGGCGATTCAGCGGTGCGGTTCACCCCAGCTCCCGCGGTGGCGTTGGCTTGAGGGTCCATGTCGACAAGCAGTACCGAGACACCGAATTCAGCAAGGGACGCCGCGAGATTCACGCTCGTCGTGGTCTTGCCAACCCCGCCTTTCTGGTTGGCGACGGCCAGCGTCCGGGTCACGACTTCGCCCTCCGTTCAATTTCGCTCAACCTGCCCCTCCCAGCGGATCGGGTGGCGATCAGCGCGCCACCCTCGATCTCAGCCGGGATGTCGCCCGCATGATGCACCAGCAACCTCCCGGACTCCGCCAGCAGCGGACGCAACATCCGCCACGCCGCGACGGGCGGCGCGATGCCTCTCGCCGTTGCCGTGTCGAACCGGCGAATCGGCGAAAACTGGCGCAGATCCCGGCACACCACCGAGACATTCGGCAGATCAAGTTCGAAGGCCGCGTGACGGAGGAACGCACTCTTCCGCTGGCTTCGCTCCACCAATGTGACCTCCAGGCTTGGACGCAGGACCGCTACCGGGATCGCCGGAAACCCGCCCCCAGATCCCGCATCCAGGTGCCGCCCCTGCTTCGAAATGTGCGGAACTACGGCGAGGCTGTCCAGCACATGTCGCTCCCAAAGCAATCCGGAGTCTCTTTCCGACACCAGACCCACGGCGTCATTCCATTGCCTGATCAGTTCAAGGTGAGTCTCTAGGCGATGGCGATCCTTGTCCGACAGTGCTGGGGGCGCGGCGGGGGGCGGGTCAAACGGCATGCCTGCGCTTGCGTTCGGGCCGGTTCCCAGCGCTCTCCGTCGCACATCGCGCCGCCACCGCGACGAGAGACAGGGCCGGCGGCGTCATTCCCGGGATTCGGGAAGCTTCCTCCAGGTTGCGAGGCTGCGCGAGCTGGAGTTTCTCCTTCATCTCGGCACTCAGTCCCTGCATCCCGGTGTAGCAGATTCCCTCAGGGATGGACTGGCCACGCCGTCTTCGATCGCGCTCGACATCCTGTTCCTGGCGGGCAATGTATCCCTCGTACTTCGCCTCCGTCTCGACGTGTTCCAGCGTGCCCAGCGACTGCACTTCGCAAACGCCGCAGTCCACCACCGACCGCGCGCTGAATCCGGGCCGACGGAGCAAGTCGTAGAGGGTCTGTTCCGCTGGCCATCTGGTTCCCAAGATGGCTTCTACTCGAGAGACAAGGTCTCCATCGCTCGCAGCGCGTATCGAACGCAGGCGGTCGGCGATCGACTGGGCCGATCTCCTTCGTTCCTTGAAGACTCTCCAACGCTCGTCGCCGACCAGACCCAGATTCCGCCCGATCTCCGTGAGTCGAAGGTCCGCGTTGTCCTCACGTAGGCGAAGCCGGTACTCTGCGCGGCTGGTGAACATCCGGTAGGGTTCCGGTGCCCCCATGGTCACCAAGTCGTCAACCAGCACCCCCATGTACGCTTCCTCGCGACCGGGGTGCCACTGCTCTCTGCGAGCGCACTTTCTTGCCGCATTCAGCCCTGCAAGCAACCCCTGCGCCGCCGCTTCCTCGTACCCCGTCGTGCCATTGATCTGCCCCGCAAAAAACATCCCTTCGATGCTCTTGGTTTCGAGCGTCCGATGAAGGTCCCTGGGGTCGAAGAAGTCGTACTCGATCGCGTAGCCTGCGCGAGTGATGTGCGCTCCCTCAAACCCCGACATGGTGTGGATGGCCCGCAGCTGCGCGTCAAACGGAAGACTTGTGGATATTCCGTTTGGATAGAGTTCGGTGGTTTGCAGACCCTCCGGTTCCACAAAGACCTGGTGGGCCGCTCGATCAGCGAACCGAACCACCTTGTCTTCAATGGATGGGCAGTACCGAGGCCCCACGCCCTGGATGTCGCCCGCGAACATGGGGGAATCGTGCAGCGACTCGCGGATCACTTCGTGAGTTCGCTCGTTCGTCCACGCGATGTGACAGCAAACCTGGCGAGGATGCATGTCGCGCGATCCCAGATACGACATGACCGGTCGTGGCTCGTCACCGCGCTGTGGCTCCAGCGCCGAAAAATCCACGGTCGCTCCGTCGATCCTGGGTGGCGTGCCCGTCTTAAGGCGGCCTGCTAGGAAGGGTATGGCTCGAAGTCTCTCGGCAAGCCGGCGCGACGCGCTGTCGCCCGCACGTCCGCCCGAGTGGTTTTCCCGGCCAATGAAGATCCTGCCGCCCAGAAACGTGCCGGCTGTCAACACCACGGCATTCGTACGGATCACGAGCCCCGAACGCGTGGTGACGCTCCGGACCCTATCGTCCTGGAAGTCCAGGTCTACCGCAAGGTCCTGGAAGATCCTGAGAGCGTCCTGCCCCTCGAGCATTCGCCGGATGGCCTGCCGGTACAGGTTGCGATCAGCCTGGGCACGGGTCGCACGCACTGCTGGCCCCTTGCGGCTGTTCAATGTCCTGAACTGGATGCCCGCCTGGTCGGTTGCGAGCGCCATCGCTCCGCCCAAGGCGTCGATTTCCTTGACGAGGTGGCTCTTGCCGATGCCCCCGATGGCTGGGTTGCAGGACATCTGCCCCAATGTCTCGACAGCTTGCGTAAGCAACATCGTCGAGGCTCCCGTGCGCGCAGACGCGAGCGCAGCTTCGGTTCCTGCGTGACCGCCGCCGATCACGACGACATCAAAGGTGTCTGGGTACTGCATGTCGCTGCAAGTGTAAGAGGTCCGTGTCAACCTGAACTACTTCCCTATGCAGAACGTGGAGAAGATCTCTCCCAGCAAGTCGTCGCTGGTTGTCTCGCCCACGATCCGTCCCAGTTGCTCCTGCGCCAGCCGGAACGACTCCGCCGCCAGATCCCCGTTTCCGAGCCCCAGTTGGTCGAGGCCCGCCCTGACTTCCTTCGCGGCTGCCCGCAGGCACGTCAAGTGCCTCGGGCGCCCCGCGAAAACCGCGTCGCCGCTCACCAATCCGGCCTTCTTGGCGATGGCCTCTTGCAGTCGCTCCAGACCAAGCCCGGTCAGCGCGCACGTGCGCACCGAGCCGTCCTCCAGCCGACCCGGGGGGTTGCCGCTCAGGTCGCATTTGTTTCTGACGTGAATCAAGGGCCTGGCAAGAGGCGGCAGAGCGTCCGTCTGGCGATCGTCCGTGAGCCACAATATGCAGTCGGCGTCTCTGAACGCCGCGTGCGCCCGGTCCATTCCCAGCACCTCGATCGGATCCTTCGTTTCGCGCAATCCTGCGGTGTCTGCCACGGTTACAGGCATCCCCCGAATGAAGAACTGCCCCTCAACGACATCCCGCGTCGTGCCGGCTGCTGGCGTCACTATGGCCCGATCATGGCCGACCAACCGGTTAAGCAGACTCGACTTGCCCACGTTCGGACTCCCCCCGATGGCGATCCGGACACCGGACACGAGAAGCGAGCCCGAATTCGATTTCCGGATCACTTCGTGCAAGCGCAGGATCGCTTCTTCCACCGTCGCGGTGAGCGCGGGCTCCGCCAAGAAGTCGATTTCCTCTTCCGGAAAGTCCAAGGCGGCCTCGACGTGCACGCGAATCCGCAACAGGAGTTCGCCAACTCCGCGGACCGCGTCCGAGAACTCCCCCCTCAGCGATCTCTGCGCTGCCCGCGAGCCCTCTTCGCTTGAGCTCTGGATCAAGTCCGCCACGGCTTCCGCCTGTGCCAAGTCCAGTCGGCCGTTCAAGAACGCGCGCTCGGTGAACTCGCCCGGATTCGCGAGCCTTGCGCCCAGCTCGCAAACTCGATTCAGCAGCATCTCCATGACCACTGGACTGCCGTGTCCGTGAAGTTCGATCACGTCCTCTCCCGTATAGGAGCGAGGCGCTTGGAACCAAAGGACCAGGCCGGTGTCAATGGGCGTCCCGTCCTCCTCAAGAAACGAGGCCAGAGTTGCCCGTCTCGGTTCAAACTTCTGGTGGGCGAGGCGGGAGGCCACGTCGTGCGAGGTCCGGCCGGACAGTCGGACGATTCCGATTCCGCCTCGACCGGGAGGCGTGGCCACCGCGGCTATCGTCGAACTCACCGCGACTCAGCCTGCCGAACCCCGCGCCGGTTCGCTCCGAAAAGCGTTACGACGAGGGTCGGACGTCCGCCTTCTCGAAACGACGCGTGATCCACCACTGTTGAGCGAACGACAGCACGTTGTTCATCAGCCAATACAGCACCAGCCCTGCAGAGAAAAAGGCGAGAATCACGGTGAACACCACAGGCATCAACCTCATCATCCGCTGCTGCATCGGATTCGGAGCTGGGGGATTGAGAGCCTGTGCGGCGAACATGGAAGCACCCATGAGGATCGGCAAGACAAAGAACGGGTCGTGGGAGGACAGGTCCTGGATCCAGCCGAAGAATGGAGCGTGGCGCAGCTCTACGCTCTCGTACAGAACCCAGTAGAGAGCGATGAACACAGGCATCTGCGGCAACATGGGAAGACACCCCTGAAGCGGGTTCACCTTCTCCTTCTGATAAAGCTCCATCATGGCTTGCCGCAACTTGGCGGAGTCGTCCGAGTAACGCTCCTGGATCCGCTTCATCTGCGGCGTCACCTTTCGCAACTTGGCCATGGAGCGATAGCTGGTGGAAGCCAGAGGCCACAGCGCGAGCTTGATCGCCACGGTCAACAGGATGATGGCGATGCCCCAGTTGTAGACGTAATCCTGGATCAGGTCTAGGACCATGAACATCGGAACCGACAGCCACCAGAACCAACCGTAGTCCACGGTGAGATTGAGGTTCTCCGAGATGTTCCTGAGAGATGCCTGGTCCTTCGGCCCCGCGTAGAACCGGGCGGAAAAGTTCCCTTCACGCCCGGATGGAATGACGGTCTCGGGGCCGATGAACCCGAATCGGTAGAGCCCATCGGCCCCCCTTCGCCCGAAGTAGTCGTATCGCTGGTCGCGGTCCGCAACCCAGGCCGCGATGAAGTAATGCTGAAGGATGGCGATCCACCCTCCCGTGACGACCGCGCTGAAGTTGCTCGATTCCACATCCTCGAAGCTCAGTTTCTCGTAGCGCGAGTCATCCGTGGTCAGCGCGGCCCCCAGGTAGGCCCTCGGCGCGAAGAACCCTGCTCCTCGGGACTCGACCGGTGACGCGTCTCGCTTGAGCTGCACGAAAAGTCGCGTGTGCAATGGTTCCTCGCCCAGATTGCGAACACGGTAGGACACGGGAATCACGTACTGGTCCGCTTCGAACGCGAACGTCTTCACGGTCTCGATGCCCTCCGCTCGGTGCGTCAGCACGACCTCCAGACTTCCTTCGTCCAGTCGATACCGGCTCTGGGTCGACATGTAGAGCGGACGATCGTGATCACGATCCAAGCCCGTGAGTCCACTCTGCGCCTCGTAGGTCTTGTGGCTCGTTCGATCCAGAAGCGTCACGGGAACATCAGGTATGGACAAGCTCTGCGCGTGTCGCAAGAGGGATGTCTTCACCACGTCTCCGCCATACCGATCGATCAGCACGTTCAGCAACGGAGTTTCCACCACGATCATTCGATCGGACGAAACTGCCCCCAGGGTCGGATCTTGATGTGTAACCTTCGCGGACGCTGGGCTGGCCATTGAATCGTCCGGAAGGTCCACAACCCCGCTCGGCAGTGGTGGAACCAGCTCCTGATCTCCTGCAACCCCCTCGTCTCCGCTCGGTGTCGAAATCTCTCCAGCTACAGGTTCCTGATTCTCTCTTCCGCCCGCATCAGCAGAGTCCGCGGCCCAGCTGAGCACGAGCAGGTAGCCGGTGATCCCAAGTGCGACCAAGAGGGCATACCGGATCACGTCTGGCGAGTTCAGCTTCAAGGACACGGGCGTGGGTTCCTGCGGAATTTGTTGCTGCGGAATCTATGATTCCAGTCGGTGGCGGGACTCAGTGCCTGGA
>JAGWBL010000035.1 GCA_021295935.1 Pseudomonadales bacterium | reverse complement strand
TCAGGAACCTCGGCAATCGCGACGCGACCCTCTGTCGACTCGTCTTCCACTCCAGTGCCAGTTTCCGAAGCAGCCTGATCATCAACGCCAGGTTCGTCCGAATTCTCGTCTTCGCCGAACGTCCAGACCGCCGTTGCAAGCGCCACGACCAAAACCAACACCGCAGCGCGACGCTCTTTCAACAGCATTGACTACTCCGCAAACCGAGCGATGCGGAATCCCACATCGCGACGTCCTTCGAGCCCGTAATCCCTGAACGACAGTCGGAGTTCGGTGATGGTCCCGTGCATCCAGCTAGCGCCTCTTATGACGTGATACTCGCCAGTAGAGGGTCCGAGCGGACTGACTGTCGCATTTCTCTCTGGTATCGAATAGTAATCGTGCACCCACTCGGAAACGTTCCCACCAAGGTCCTGAATGCCCTTCTGGTTCGGGGGAAACTTGCCCACGGGGGCGGCAACCATGTAATTGTCGTTGTAGCCGAAGAGCGTGCGCCCGATCACGTGCTGAGCTGTCGCGTCCGCGAAGTTCTCGAAACGGCTCGGAGGAGGCAGACCCTCCCCCCACGCATACACGAGGAGTTCAGAGTCTTCCACGTGTCGCGAAGCCCAGGTCCACTCGGCCTCGGTGGGAAGCCTGTAACCGATGGCGTGAGTGTTGACTCCCAGAAGCTGATCGTCCCGGATGCGGTAGAAGAGCTCGATGCCCTCGAGTCCGGACAGGTAGTTGCAGTACTTCGCGGCGTCCAACCAGCTGACATTGACCACGGGCTGCTCCGGCTTGTCGAGGGTTTGGGTGGCGAACTCTCCCGAGTCGTGATCTGGCGCCAGCTCACGGAACTGCGCGTTCGTCACCTCGTGTCGGCTCAGGTAGAACAGGCGGGACAAGTCAGCTGTTCGAAAGACCTCGTTCGCCCGACGTCCCGGTTGATTGCGTGAAGCGCCCATGCGAATTCGCGAAGGTTCCATGAGCACGATTTCCAATCCGGTAGCGGTCGTTCGAACCTGCTTCAGCGCTTCGAGACGAGCTTCGTCGTTGGTGAGCAGGCGCACCGGGAGATCAAGTTCCAGATTCGGTTGGATCTGCACGTCCCTCGCGAACGAAGCGTAACCGTCCCTGCTGATTTCCACTGCGTGCGTGCCAGCCTGCAGCGTCAGCGCCATTTCGCCGGTTCCTCTCGGTTCGTCATCGACGGTGATCTGGGCGTCCGCCGGATCGGTGCGAACGCGCAGGGTTCCATTCACCTGCTCCAGATCGACATGTAGACTGCGGGGAGCCTGTCGAGTTCCGTCGAGGGTTCGCGTCACCGAGGAGTAGCCGTTGAGTATCAGTTCGACGGTGTACGAGGGTTTGCCGAACAGGTCCAGCGTGACAGGCGTGATTCCCATGAAGTCGCCGTCCTGCAGAACGGATGCGCCCTTGGGGTTAGACGAGACTGAGACCTGACCGGAAGCCCGTTTCAACGTCACGGCTGGCAACGTGATGTCCTCCAGCGGCACCACTGCGAGGATGTCGCTCCAGTCCCGGAATCCCGGAGCCTGGACGGTCAGCTTGTGCTCGCCGGCCAGCACCTCGATGGGGCCGGGAGTCAAGAACCCTGAGTCGACGTCATCTATCAGCACTCGGGCGCTCTCCGGCCGTGTGGGAAGCGTGACGTTGGCCCAGTTCGGGGTGAGGCTGGCGGAGAACTCTTGTTGCTGGTTGCGCCCGATCACTTCGATTCGCATATGCCGCACCTGATAGCGATCTCGATCCAACTGCAAGATGTGGGATCCCTCGGGCAACAGGATCTCGGCCGGGGTAGTTCCCAGAGAGCCCAATTCCGCGGTGGAAATCGACGCTCCCTGCGGACTGGAGTTGACCGTCACCAAACCCGGAAGCGGACTCATGTCCAGTTGAAAGGTTTGATTGCGTGGGTCGCCGACCTGCACCGTTGTGCTGAAGACCTGAAACCCTGGGGCGTTCGCGGCGACTTGGTACTCGCCGGGCAACACGAGGTAAGCGGGGCCGGACTTGATCGCCACGGGACCCTCCATGGATATCTTGGCCACTGCATCGTTCGGTGCAATCACGAATCGCACAGACTTTGCGAACACGAGAAACAGGATCCCGGTCACAATGCCGGCCAGCACCAAGAATCCAAACACTCCGGTGTAGGAGAGGGCAAGCCTCCTTGCTCGAATCCGCGTGAGCGACGTGGGTTGGAAGCTGTCGGGCGTCACGCCGCCCGGAACAAGGACCTTGTCAGACACTGCCAGCGATCATCGACTCAAATGGGCTTGTCGCACTGGATCACGACGGGAGGCATGTTGGGGCCGACGATGATCTCCTTCCGGACGTCGTGATAACCATCCCTGCTTCCAATGACTGTGTACCGGCCAGGTCTAAGGGTGGCTTCGAAACGAGCAAACGATCCGAGCGCCTGCACAGAAGGCAGGATCACCTCCGTCGAATTGTCGGAGATCAGCACGAGCGGGAATTCTCTCATGTGATAGATGATGAGCTTGCCGAGGCTTTCGGCTCGACTTCGAGATCCCGCGCTGAACTTGCTGTGGACTTCGAGTTCGGTCAAGGCGTTGCGTGCAGCTTCGAGCTCGCTTTCCGAGGACAGAACATGAGGGTCCTCAAGGATGCGGTCGGCAATGGCGATGGCGTCTCCAACGGTGCTGAGCCGCTCCAGTCCATGCTTGGCGAATTGCAGCGTTGCGTCGATCTGCAAGGCCTTTCGGTAGTGGACCAGTGCATTGACAGGTTGATCTGAACGTTCCGCGGCCTCGGCCTCGTCACGGAGTCTCTGTAGCTCCTCGGCAGTTCTGTTCTGGCGGGTCTCCTGGAGACCGGAAAGCGCACTCTTGTTGTCGGGAAAGGCCTGCAGGAATGTCTCGAACGCTCTCTCGGCCTCGTCGAATCGGCGATTGCGAAGGTGCGTGTAGGCAACCGACAACCGCTCGCGAATGCGTCTGTCTTCGATCTTTTCCCACATTTGCGTTATGCGTTCGGAGATGCCGTTCGTGGCGGGGTCGAGACTTCGCGCGTCCACAAGATAGGAAAGCGCCAGTCCATAGTCCTCTCGAAGCTCCGCCCGGCCAGCTTCTCGAATCAGCCGGCGCAACTCCGGCAAAGCCGCCAATCTCTTCATGTACTCTTCGGATGCCGTCAGGCCGGGTCGAATCGCCTCGATCGTGTCGATCGCATTCCGCGCCGATTCTTCGTTCCTGGCGTTCAGGTGTCGGTCGGCCAAAAGGAGCTGGGATTCAACGGTCTGGTCGGCATCGGCGAGGAAGCTGCGGAGCGACGCTGTTGCCTGCTTGTAGTTCGTCAGCGCTTCCTCGAAGTCGCGTTCGGCGAAGAGAACGTCGCCGTCGGAAGCGGTCGCCAGGATGCCCTGGAGCCGTTCGATGTCGAACGAACCTCCGTTGTAGGTCCGTTGCATGCTGGTTTGAAGTCCACTGAACTCCTTGAGCACCTCTCGGGCTTCGTCGCGTGCCCGTTCGAGCTGGATGTCCCGAAACGGCTCGACTCGCTCGGCGGCAGCAGGCTCCGCAGGGGGTACATGAACTTCGGAGGAGCCGGAAGCGCCAGTTTCCCCTAAGCGGTCGCCCCGAACGTTGACCAGGATCACCACGGTTGCAACCAGCAGGGCGCCAAGGGCAGAGACTTGAAGCGAAACCCGAAGTCCGGGTCTGGATCTTCGGTAGCGAGGTCCGACTCGCTTGTCCCGACTGAGGTCCGGGTGCGTCGGGGCGATGTTCGCGAAAGCGGACGGGCCTTCTACTTCGCTAGCTGTCTCATTCCTGTCCGTCATCGCTCACTGACGCGGCTTCGGGCTCCGTCGACTCATCCTCCGACATGGGAAGTCCGAGGTCTTCAAAGTAGAGGCGCCGGAGAACGGTCCGAACTTGAGCGTACTGCTCCTCGACTGTTCCCGTGAGCGTCAGCACTTCGTTCTCAAGCTCGATGGTGTGGGGAATGATCTCCGCTTCGGCGCTGACTCCCAACTCGATGAGGGTTTCGGAGTGGATCTTGGCTGCCTCACGAGATTTGAAACTGCGGACGAATTCGTCAGCGCCGCCCACCACGTTGGTGTAGCCGGCCAGCTCGATCCACTGGTTGGTGCTTCGTTGCATCACCGCCCCGGAGAGGATCATGGCCGTGCTGGCAATGAGCCGGGTGCGAGCGAACTCGCGTTGCTGACGATACATAATGGCTTCCGAAAAGGTGTTTGAACGCCAGTGTTGGTAAGGGCCGATCATGTCCTCAGCGAACCGGCCGTAGTACTCGTCCAAGGTGTCGATGAAGATGTACTCACGCTCGCGGACTTCTCGGACACGAGCAAGCGAGGGGTCGTCTTCCGACGCCACCCGGGTGACAGTGAACTCGCCGTCCGCGCTCTCCGACAGGTGCGTGGAGAAGGCATCGGGCAAGAAATAGCGAGCGAACCGCATCAGGGTGGTGAGGCGGATGTCCTCCCGTTCCTCGACAGTCAGAGTCTCGCTGTGCGCCAGCATGTCGTCGGCAATGCGCACGTACATGCCTTGGAAGGGGTCGATGCCGGACGGCACGCCCGATTGGTAGGCAAACTTGCTTGCTAGAGACTCGTACACCCTGTCGAACCAGAGGATGCCTCTGGCGTCCGAGACGGAGACTTGAAGCACAAGCCGCTCGCCGTCCGAATGCAGGATCCTGCCCGCGATTACGACATCGACCGCCAACGAAGGACGAGGAAGGACACGCACCGCACCCCAGTTGCCGGTGGACGTCAACAAGTTCTTCAGTTGGAACGGGATGAAATTCGCTTCTGCGCGACGCACCTCAGGGGGAATGTTCAGGGCAACCTGGTCGTCGTACGACTTTGGCACGTTGGAATCGAGAACCGCGACGCCCACGTCAAACAGGAGTTCCTCAGCGATCGGGGTCGCCACCTGTCTTGGCATCGAACGGTCGACCGATCGGAAGGTATGTGTCTCGCAGGCGGCAAGCGCCGATATCGCGAGAAGGGCGGCGATGGTTCCGCCGCAAGTTCGCCTCATCTGCGGGACTTGTACCTGTTGTACTCCTCCCAGAGCTTCTGTTTCAACTCCGGATCTTCTTCGGCTTCTGCGGCTTCACGAAGTTGGCGTGCGATGATGTCGTCGTCCTTGGCATCAGGTTTGGCCTTGTCGGGATTCGACATCGGACCGGCAGAGGGCGCCGGTGTGGGACCCGCCGCTGCTTCCTGGTCTGCATCGGGAAGCTGTGAACCCGGGACGTTGCCATCCCTTCCGGGTTCGATTCCACCGTCTTCAGCACCGGGTATCTCTTGATTGGAGCCATCCGAGTTGCCGCGATCCTTGGCCTCGTTTCGCCGATCCATGATGTTGCCGTCCAGATCGCCAAGGACCGTTTCCATGGGATTGTCGCACTGTGCTTCGCCATCGCCGCGGTCCGCACCATCCCCCTCGCCTGGCAAGCTCGGCACTGGCATGCCGGGAAGCTGGAGCGGATCGGGCAGTTGATTGCTGGTTTCCCAGCCGCCGTCGGAATTGCCGCTGTCCGATCCCCCACCGCTGTCCGGTTGGTTGCCGCCACCGGGAAGGATGCTGCCGAGCGGATCTTTCGGATTTCCCGGAATTATGCCCCCAGGCAACATGGGCGGCAAGGGCTGAGGAACGCCCATTCCGCCTTGCTGGCTGCCTCCGCCTTGCTGGCCGCTTCCGTCCCCGGTATCCCCAGCGCCGCTGGACTGGCCGCCGCCCACCGGAATGGTGGGCACGGGGATGTTGGGCCCGCTGGTATTGTTAGGCGGATCCTTCATGATGCTGGGGAAGGGATTCATGCACCCCTGCAACGTGAATGCAAGCGGGAGCAGGAGTACCGCCCCCAGTATCGGAAAAAGGCGCGCCTTGGTCCGCATTGCTCTACCCCCAATTTCCAAAGCCGAGCTGCTGCTGGGTGTCCAGAACTGATCGATCCCGTTATTCTTGGATACCGGTGAGTCTGATAGGTTCCCTAACAACGCATTCGATTGTATCAAGTTGGAAGGGCTTTCCGACCTTCGGTGTGAGAGGGCCAATTCCCGCCTCGACTCTCCCTCTGCGGACGCGTCGACTCAACCGCGCGTGTCGCCAGCGACGCAGCTCTCGAGCGAGGTCGCCGTCGCCGAGTCCAACTGGCGGTCCCGGCATAGCAGGTCCGCTCGCGCCACCTACTCGTTTCTGGGTTTGAGATAAAGGAACTCGTAGATCAAGGGCACGGCGTCGACGGCAACTGGGACACCCTCTTCGAACGCGGGTCGAAACCGCGCGTACCTGGACGATGTCTGGTAGCGCCGCTCGTCGAGCGAAGCGGGCTCGACGGCCACCAAGGCGATGTTGCTGACCATGCCGGCTCGATTGACGCTCACCTCGAACTCCACCCTTGCCATCGTCTGGCGAGCGTAGTCCTCCAACCGCTCGGGCGCAGGCTCCTTGGGATAGGGGACATGCAGCAACTTGGGGGCCGACAGTTCTTGCTTCACGAAACTGTTCGAGTCAGCGGACGCGTGCGTTTTCAGCACGTTGCGATAGATGACAAAAGCTCGCTTCCAGTCCTCGAACAGCAGGTACCAGTCCGCGAGCTCGAGCTTTGCCGCCGCGAGTTCATCAAGGTCGGGCGCTTTTTGGTCGAGCAGCATGCGTACAACGTCCAGCAACGCGCGTTCGCCGGGCTTGTAGTCGTTGATCGTGGTCTTGAACCGCTCCCTGCGCTCTCTCTTGTTGCGGGTAGGCGGTCGGTGGTCGACCACCCGCCTGACCGACCTGCTCCACCGCTCCATGCGATATGTCCGAGCCAGGCCCTTAAGACAGTCGATCACGGGGCGGGAGCCTGTACCGACGCTTTCCTCGGCAAGCGCTACGCATCCGCGATACACGGAACGGGCCGCAAAGATGTTGCCCGTTGAGAGGTACCAGTAAGCGAGCCTCTGCATGCCCGGAATCAGTTCGGGGCTTTGATTGCCGAACTGTTCGCGGAACACCGTGAACGCACGCTCGTGCAACGTGTTGGCGTCGTCGACCCTGTTCATCGCGTAGAGCGTGCTGGCCTCGCGATAGAGCAGGTTCACCTGGTCGAGGGAGTTCAGGCCGTTTGCAATGCGGGTGAGCTGGCGCGCCTGCAAGTACGACTCCAAAGCGAGCGAGAACTCCTGCATCGCATGGAAGCCGTCTCCCAAGAGCGTCAGCGGTGCGACCAGTTCGTGGTCATACTGGTGCGTTCTGCCTAGAATCTCCTCCACTTGGGCTGCCGCAAGTTCGATGGCGGCTTCGTATTCCTCCGTTCGAATCAGTTCGCGTATCCGCTGGACCTCTTCGGATTCAGCGTTCGGAAGGCCTGGTGGCAGGCCCCATTCGGAATTGGCCTTCTCCGTCTCCGCTGCGGACGAGATCGCGAGCAGAGCAACAAACGCGGAACGGATGCACGAGGATCGGAGCATCTTGAGTCCTGACTCGAATTGGCAAGCCGCGCGAAGCGGACTGCACTCCACGAGGCACTTCGGCTATGTTACATCGCGACCAAAGCCAATGTGGGTGGGTTGATCATTGCGATACGCGTCTCGACCTGATGCCTGACCTGAAGGAGCTGGATCTCAAGGGCATGGTGTGCCCTGAGCCTCTGTTGCGAGTTCGCAACCGGATTCGAGAACTCGATTCGGGGGACCTCCTGCGTGTGGAGGCAACGGACTCCACGACGAAACGAGACTTCAGCAACTTCTGCCACCACATGCGACATCGGCTCGAGGAGTGCAGGGAGCAGGACGGCGTGATCTACTTCCGCATACGCAAGGGATAGGCCGGTCTGCGGGTGTTGTCGGGACTCTCCATGAGCAGGTTGGAGATCGAGTTGGCCCAGAAGCGCCGATTGGCGCAACCAAGTCCAGACTTGGGTGATGCGCCAAGTTCAGCCTCAACACAGACATGGCAGCGACGGACTGATTGTCTTGGCTCTTGAATCCGTGGGGCAAACTTCAATACGGTGTCTGGGCCGGCGCGTCTTGCAACTCAAGCAGAACCGGGAATGGCTGCACACACCGCCGAGATGATCGTCAGCGCTTGCGCTTCGCAGGGACTTGCGAGTAGCCGTACAGGAAGGCCTCGAGTCTCGTCATCACCTGCGCAAGCTCATCAATGGTGGGCAGGAACGCCATGCGGAAATGGTCCGTGCTGGTCAGGTTGAAACCGCCGCCATGGATCACGAGCACCTTTTGTTGCTTGAGGAAG
>JAGWBL010000228.1:1514-2453 GCA_021295935.1 Pseudomonadales bacterium | reverse complement strand
GCAGAAGGCCTGACGCTCCAGAACCGCATCGCCCAAATCCGCGCTCGGGAATTGCTGGAGGGATCCAGTGACTATTTCTAGGCTTGCCGTGGTCGCCATCGTCTTGGCGTCTGCAACTTGCGCATGCGCCGAAACCGTGTTCAAGGTAGCGACCATCGCTCCGGACAACACGACGTGGCTGAACGAACTCCGGGCCGCGGGCAAGAGCGTCGCCCAAGAGACTGAAGGGCGGGTCAAGTTCAAGTACTACCCGGGCGGCGTCATGGGTGATGACCAGGCGGTGATCCGCAAAATGCGAGCGGGGCAGTTGCAGGGGGGCATCGTTCTCACGTCGGTGTTCGCCAAGAGGGCGCCCGCCGTCCAGGTCTTCACCCTTCCGCTTCATTTCGAGAACTACGAGGAGATCGATCTGGTCCGTTCCGCGATGGATCAGATGGTCATCGAGGAACTTGAAGAGGTCGGGTACATCTGCTTCGGGCTTTCCGAGATCGGGTTCGCGTACGCGATGAGCACGGCCCCGATACAGACCGTGGAACAGATCCGGAAACGCAAGTTCTGGATCCCCAAGGGAGATCAGGGTTCGCAGAATTTCCTGGCTTCGTTCGGCATCACGCCGAAACCCCTGTCTCCGATCGATGTCCTCACCGGACTGCAGACCGGGCTGATCGACACGGTGGCCTCGTCGCCTTCCGCCGCGATCGCGATGCAGTGGCACGGGCAGGTTGACTATCTCCTGGACGTTCCGCTTCTCTACCTGTATGGGGTCTTCGTGGTCAACAAGCGACAGTTCGACAGGCTGTCGCCCGAAGATCAGGAAATCGTTCGCAACCACATGGGGCACGCCGCCGCCAATGCCGGCACCACCACGCGCTCGGACAACACGGCATCGCTGGCGGTCATCGAGAGTCGAGGCGTCAAGGTGCTGACGCCCAGCGAGGA
>JAGWBL010000228.1:0-1380 GCA_021295935.1 Pseudomonadales bacterium | reverse complement strand
GGGTCGAGGATGGATTCCTCGTGACCCTTTTCCTCATGATGCTCGGTGTCGCTGTATACCAGGTGGTTGCGCGCGAGCTCTTCAACACTGGCACCTTGTGGGGCGCGGACTTCGTCGGGGTCTCGGTGCTCTGGGTGACGATGTCCGGCGCGTCCATCGCAGCAAGAACGAGTCGTCACATCAGGATCGACGCCCTGATTCGATTTCTCAGCCCGTCCGCAGCAGCTTTGGCGCTGAGGATCGTCGGTCTCGTCACTGCGTTGGTGTGCTTGCTGCTTGCCTGGCAAGCGGTCCAGTTCATTCAGGAAGAGTTCGAGTACCAGACGATTGGGATCGGCGTGGTCCCCGCATGGGTGCTCCAGCTCATCATTCCGGTAGGTGCGGGCATCATGGCAGTGAGATACCTGCTGCACACCTTCTGGCCGCCTGAGCACGATTCATCGTGATGGCGCTTGGCCTTGCCGTCATCGTGTTGCTGGCGATGTTCGGCATGCCGTTGTTCGCAGTTGTGCTTGCTGTCGCCATGCTTGGTTTCGCTCTCGCGGGCATCGATCTGTCGGTCATCGTCGCCGACATGTACCGCATCGTCGACCTGCCTCTGGTCGTCTCGCTTCCGCTGTTCACGTTCGCGGGCTACGTCATGTCCGAAGCGAAGACCTCCACCCGACTGATGAATCTCACGACCGCGCTGGTCGGATGGATGCCGGCGGGACTCGCAATCGTGGGATTTGCAGCCTCCGCGGTGTTCACTGCACTGACCGGCGCGTCGGGAGTGACCATCGTGGCGCTCGGAGCGCTGTTGCTCCCCATGCTCATCAACGCGGGATACAGCGAGCGATTCAGCACCGGCCTGGTTACGTCGTCCGGGAGTCTGGGGCTCCTGATCGTGCCATCTGTGCCGCTGATTCTGTACGGCATCGTGGCCCAGCAGATGGATGTCGGCCCCTCGTTCACCATCCAGCAACTGTTCCTGGCGGGGGTGTTCCCCGTGATCCTGATGCTGATCGCGCTTTCTGGGTGGACGGTGATCCGTCATCGAGGAGTTCCCAGAACACGTTTTGAAGGAACGGCGGTATGGGATGCAGTCGTTGCAGCTCGATGGGAGATCCCGTTGCCGTTCGTGGTGCTGGGAAGCATCTACTCGGGCTTCATTGCGGTATCGGAAGCGGCCGCGATCACCGCGCTGTACGTTCTCCTAGTGGAGGTGTTCGCTTACAAGGAAATCAAGTTGCGGGCATTGCCCAGCATCATTCGGGAGTCGATGATGATGGTCGGATCCATCATCTTGATCCTGATCGCGGCGATGACCCTGAGCAGCTATCTGATCGACCAGCAGGTGCCCCAGCGGCTGTTCCAGTTCATGGAAGCCAGTATCACCAG
>JAGWBL010000034.1 GCA_021295935.1 Pseudomonadales bacterium | reverse complement strand
CGTTTCCGGCAGGCAACAGTGGCGTCCAGATGGCGGGCTGGTTCAACAAGGAAATCCATTCGCTGGAGGACCTTCGGGGTCTGAAGATGCGGATTCCGGGACTCGGCGGCGAAGTCATGCGACGTGCAGGCGCCAGTCCGGTGAACCTTCCGGGCGGGGAGATCTACACGTCCTTGCAGACGGGGGTTGTCGACGCCTCGGAATGGGTCGGCCCGTACAACGACTTGGCGTTCGCCTTGCACGAGGTGGCAGAGTTCTACCACTACCCGGGTTGGCACGAACCCGGCGCGGTGCTTGAGGCGATCGTCAATCGCGACGCCTTCGAGGCCTTGCCCGAAGACCTGCAAGCGATCGTGGATGTTGCTTGGCGCGCAGTCAACCAGGACGTGCTCGACGAATTCACGGCGCGCAACCACAAGGCTCTGCAGACTCTCACGGAACGGCACGGAACCAAGCTTAGGCGTTTGCCGAAGGCCGTTCTCGATCAACTTCGAGAGATTTCCGCCGAGGTCGTCAGAGAGGCGATCTCTCCCAACGACGATCTGGGCCAGCGGATTCTCAAGTCCTACACCGATTTCCAGTCAAGTGTTCAGGAGTATCACGACGTGTCAGAGGCGGCGTATCTCAGGGTGCGACAGTCCGAGTGAGCGTGCAGCGAGAGCGCGACGGCTGGCCGCCGCTTGGTGCATGCGGCTTTCACAGTTGCCGAGGAAGCCACGTGGCGAGAGAAGGAACCGCGAACAGGAGCCCCAGGAGCAGCAGTTGCAACGCGATGAACGGCACGACGCCGCGGTACATCTGGGTGGTTCTCACGGACTGGGGGGCGACGCCGCGCAAATAGAACAGCGCGAAGCCGAATGGGGGAGTAAGGAACGATGTCTGGAGGTTCACCGCGATCAGGATCCCCAGCCAGACGGGATCCACGCCCATCTGGAGCAGGCCCGGCACCACGATGGGAAGCACGACGTAGGTGATCTCGACAAAGTCGAGCACGAATCCGAGCAGGAATATCACGGCCATGACCATGAGAACGGCAGGGAGGTGCCCACCCGGCATCGCCTCGAACCAGCCATGCACGACGTGATCACCGCCGTACCCCCGAAACACCAAGGAGAACAGTGAAGCGGCGATGAGTATGAAGAACACCATGCACGTGGTCTTCATCGTAGACTCGAGGATGGCTCGCAATCGCTGCACCGTGAGCTTGCCGTAGCCCCAGGCAATGGCGAGAGCCCCGCACGCTCCGACTCCTGCAGCCTCCGTTGGCGTGGCGACGCCCCAGAGGATGGATCCAAGCACGGTGCAAATCAACGCCAAGGGTGGGAACAAGCCCTTGAGCAACGCCAACCAGTCTCCACCATCCATCTTGCCAGCGGAGGGCGCGCGACCGGGACTCAGGCATCCCGTGGTCAGGACGTAGACTGCGAAGAAGGCAACCAGCAACAGACCGGGAATCAGCGCGCCAGCGAACAGATCTCCGACAGAAACGGTCTTGGGGTTGAGGATTCCTCCGCCAAGCTGGGCCTGCTGGTACGCGGTGGAGAGCACGTCGCCCAGAAGCACCAGGACGATCGACGGCGGAATGATTTGCCCGAGCGTGCCGGTCGCAACGATAGTCCCTGTTGCGAGACGCGGGTCGTAACCGTTCTTCAACATGAGCGGAAGCGACAGCAGCCCCATGGTGACGACAGTCGCCCCGACGATTCCCGTACTGGCCGCCATGAGCATGCCGACCAAGACCACCGCCAGTCCGAGGCCTCCGGGAAGTCCGCCGGCAAGCCCCGAGAGTCTGATGAGCAGCGTCTCCGCGATCTGGCTCTTCTCAAGGGTGACTCCCATGAGTATGAAAAGCGGGACCGCCACGAGAACCTGGTTGGAAACGATGCCGAAGATCCTGCCGGGAATAAACCCGAACTCCTGCAGATCGAACGCTCCGAACGCAAACCCTCCGAGACCGAACATCAGGGCCACTCCTGCGATGGTTGGAGCTACGGCGTAGCCGCTCAACAAGGCCGCGAACGCGACCAGGAACATCAGAAAGGGGATCAGTTCAAGCATCCGAGCGCCGTCGGAGGTTGGCAGCGTGCTTGAGCGCTTCCGCGAATGCCTGGATCGCGAGAAGAGACGCCGACAAGGGAATCAGCGACTTGAGCAGGAAAACGGCGGGGAGGCCGCTGACCTCAACCGACTGTTCCAGGACGCGCCATGAATTGGACGCGTAAGGCAAGCTGAACCAGATCACCGCGAAGCACACCGGAAGCAGGAACACGGCGTGACCAATGAGATTGATCCAGCTCCGCTGGCGCTGGTCGAGGCGGGAGTAGACGATGTCCACCCGCACGTGGGAGTCGTGTTTCATGGTGAAGGAAAGGCCGAGCAGCACTAGCGCTGCGTGCATGTACAGCACTGACTCCTGAAGCGGTATGGAGCCGACGCGGAAGCCGTATCTCAGCAAGACCACGATCAAGGTGGTGATTGCCATGGCCAGGGCCAGCCAGCATGCCCAGCGGCCGGTGCGCTCGGCGACAAGCTGAATCCGTTGGATTGGCCTCAAGTCAGGCCTTCACCGAGGCGCTGAGCGCCGCCGCGGTCGCTCCGCACGGGATCTCTTGGCGTTGCAAGGCTCCTCCCGCGATTGAACTTGGTCTCCGGCGGATCACGGCTCACGTGGTTGCAGAAAGCGCACTACGCACGAGCTCCGGGTGGGTGCACATTCGATCCAGATGCCACGAAGCGCCCGCAACGAGAGCGATTGCCGCTCATGCCCGGCACGAACCTAAACGACCGTGTCCAAGCAAACACCGGCGAACAAGGCGAATCCCACTCGTGCGTTGCTCTTGAACGCCTTGAAGCACCGCTCGACCTCGCGGGATCGAACGAGGAGGAACTGATGCAGAAACATGGCGGCAACCACTACCATCGTCAGCGCGTAGACCCAGCGGAGGAAATGCGCGACGAAGAACAGGCTGGACCAGAGAGCAAGCGCTGCAAGTTGCAGAATGGAGACTGCCCACACGTCGAAGTTCCCAAACAAGATAGCGGTGGACTTCACGCCAATCTTCAGGTCGTCCTCTCGATCGACCATCGCATACTGGGTGTCGTAGGCAACGATCCAGGCGATGCTGCCGCCGAACAGTATCCAAGTCTGCGTCGGCACAGTTCCGGCTGTGGCCGTGCCTGCCATCAAGACACCCCAACTGAAGGCCGCCCCGAGGACCAACTGCGGGAAGTGTGTCCAGCGCTTGAAGAATGGATAGGCCAGAGCGATCATCAAGCCCGGAGCGGCAAGCAACTGTGTCGTGCGATCTAGGGTCAGGACCAGCAGCAGCGCGATCGTGAGCAGCAAAGCGAGCCAGGCCAATGCTTCGGGCGCGCCGATTCGTCCGTCTGCAAGGGGGCGGTTTAGCGTGCGTTCGACCTTGGAATCGAACTTGCGGTCCGCGAGGTCGTTGGCGACGCACCCAGCGGTACGCATAGTGATTGCCCCCAACGCGAACACCGCCACAAGCCAGAGAGGAGGAACTTCGCCGATGCTCAGGAACAGCGAGGCGAGGGTCGGCCAAATCAGCAACAACCAACCCACGGGCCGATCGAACCGCATGAGTTCTGCAACAGCGCGCAGATGCTGGGCCGTGGTAGTCAATGCGTTGTTCGCCTCCCAGTGCTTGACAGGCCGAAGGGAGTCTTGGCTCCTCTTGCGCCGACCCTGCAGTCGTGTCGATTTCGATATCATTTTCCACGCCTTTCCTCTGACCCTATCAAGTTTTCCGGTCTTCCAATGCGCAAGTGGCAATGCATCGTCTGTGGGTGGATATACGATGAAGCTGAGGGCTTCGAGCAAGACGGAATCGTTCCGGGCACGTCGTGGGATGACGTGCCGGAAGACTTCATCTGTCCGGAATGCGGAACGAGCAAAGAAGATTTTGAAATGATCGAGATCGGTTGACCCGTCGAGGTCCCGTTCGATTCGGGGCCGCATACGTGCCGTCGGCGATCGGTTGAGTGCATTTCGGGACGGCGCGCTTTGTGGGGTCCGGGTGCGCAATTCGAGACCGCGAGAGAGTCCTGGCGCTTCGCCACGAGCCAAGCGCAAAGAACGTTCGCTTTGCAACACGGTGTCCCGCGCATATAGACGCCGACGGGCGTCGAGCGGGCCGCACCGGATACGACCCCAAATCGCGGTCGCAATTCAAGTGCCCGTTACGGGCCTGGCTTGGTTTCTGGGGTTGACATGCATCGTCAATTTACGATCGTCATCCAGCGCGTCGAGCATTTTGATTCGCCGATCCAGGGCGAAACTCCCAAACTCGGTCCTCATGACGCGAAGGGTTCGCTGCCGCGAAAAGGGTCAGGCCGGTGTTCGCTCGATCTCTCGCCGCCTCGGGGCAGTTCTCGAACACCTTGAGCTCAGCCTTGATCCAGCCGATGGGACTCCACGCTTCGCTCAGACCACGGTGTGGTGAATTGAGACGACACTCTTCGAGGTGGATTCCGGACTTGCAGGCGACTATCAACCCTGGGCAAGCAAACCGGCGTTCGTTGCTCCGCCTGTTCGTCGCCTTCCGCTGCTGGCGTCAGATCGCATCGCGTTCGATCTGCCCTCACTGGCGCTGTAGCCGGACAACCAAGTCGAGATGGCCCCCGGATCGCTAAGCGCTTGTGTACTCCCGGTGCCCTGGAGCCCAAGTGCCGAGAATCTGCAATGCAAGTTCCGCCTGATCCTCCTTGAGCTCATTGCAGAGTGTCCGGGCCTCTTCAATGACCCCACGATGTTCCAGCGGGTCGAAGACCTTGAAGCCGCCGTAGCCTGACTGCTTCGCGCCCAACAGGTCTCCCCAACCCCTGAGTTCCAGATCCCGTTGGGCCACTTCGAACCCATCGTTTGTCTCGACCAGCACCGATAGTCGCGCGTGCGCCTCTTCCGAGAGGCTGCCGTCATGCAGGAGCACACAGAAGCTCTGCTGACAACCTCTTCCTACGCGTCCTCGTAGTTGATGCAATTGGGCGAGACCCATTCGGTCAGCGCAGTCGATGACCATGAGCGTGGCGTTGGGAACGTCGACACCAACTTCTACGACCGTGGTAGCTACAAGCAGTTGCACCCTGCCGGATCGAAAGCGTTCCATTCTCGCCACCTTCTCCGCGTCTGAAAGCTTTCCGTGAAGCCCTGCAGAGTGCCTGTGGGGAAGCGCTTGACGAATTTCGTCGAGGACCGAGTCAACGGATCGCAGATCGGGCTCGTCGGACTCCTGGATGGCTGGGACTACCCAATACACCTGCCCGCCCCCCGCCAACACTCTCTCAGCCCCTTCGATCACGTTCGCGCGGCGGTTGGGAGCTTGCACGACCGTCTCCACCGGGGATCTTCCGGGAGGAAGCTCGTCGATCTCCGACACATCCATGTTGGCGTAGAGCGACATGGTCAGGGTGCGAGGAATGGGCGTTGCCGTCATGACGAGTTGGTGGGGCAATCGTCCCTTGTCTCGCAGCTGCATGCGTTGATGCACGCCGAACCGATGCTGTTCGTCGATGATGATCAACCCCAAGTTGTTGAACGTGACGCTGCTCTGGAACAGCGCATGGGTGCCGATGATCACGTGATCCGATCCGGTCGCAATGCCGCGGGCGCGGGCGCGGCGCACGCGGGCCGGTTGCTTGCCCAGGAGCAAGTTCACTTCGATGCCCAAGGGCGAAAGCCACTCAGAGAGGGTCCGGTGGTGGTGTTCCGCGAGGAGCTCCGTTGGCGCCATCACCGCGGTCTGTGAACCGTTCTCGCAGGCGCGAAGGGCGGCGAACGCGGCAATCACCGTCTTGCCCGATCCCACGTCGCCTTGTACCAGTCGGTACATGGGTCGCTCCCGGGCAAGGTCCTCCAACACGTCTTTGACCACCCGACTCTGAGCCCTTGTGAGATCGAACCCCAAGTGGGCGAGCAATTGCTTGCCCAGCCCTTGGCGGCGGTGCAATGGCTCGGTCGTCTGTCGTTTCAGCTCTCGGTACTCGGCATCGCGCACGAGTTGGTAGCCGAGCATCTCGTCCAACGCTATGCGCTTGCGAGCGACTGCAACGTCGCGGAGGTTTTTTTGGGGATCCGGATTGTGCGCGATCCGGACCGCTTCGGCGAGCGACAGCCCGTCGTGCGAGTAGACCGGCAGCAAGTTGAGCTCGCTCAACGAGGGACGGACCAATTGCCTCAGGCGTGCGCTAGACAGTCCCTTCACAGTGTGGTAGATGGGCCGGAACTCCGACTTGGGGAGCAACAACTCGTCCGTCGACACGCGCCATTCCGGGTGAATCATCTCAAGGCCAGCACCGTCCATTCGCACCCGCCCGTAAGCCTCCAGCCAGTTGCCCGGCACGAGCCTCTGGCGTTGGCTCGGAAAGGAGTGGATGAAACGCACGTTCAGCGAGCCCGAAGAGTCGGATATGCGGACAACGAAACCGCCGCGCCCTCGCGAGGAGGACTCGACGATCCTGCCCCAGACCAAGCAGGCGTCGCCATTCGCGAGTTCCCCGAGAGGCCTTCTTTTCGTGCGGTCTTCGTATCGAAACGGCAGGTGCAGGGCCAGGTCAAAGACTGTGGTGATGCCGAGGCGATCGAGAAGGGCAACGGACTTGGGGCCGATTCCTCTCAACGAGGAGACCGGCGCGGAACGCATGAAGGCCTACGGATCGAGGGCGAGAATGGCGTCCACTTCCACATCGACACCCAGCGGAAGGGCTGTCACGCCTACGGCAGCGCGCGCGGGAAAGGGTGGGCTGAAGAACTCTTCCATGAGTTCGTTGAACTCGGCAAAGCAGGAGAGATCGGTCAGGAATGCCGTTATCTTCACGGCATCGTCGAGAGAGCCCCCAGCCGCTTTCGCTACCGCTCCAAGGTTCGCGAAGATCTGTCGAACCTGCTGCTCGAACGATCCCGTGTTGAGTTCGTTTGTGGCTGGATCAAGCGCGATCTGACCGGAGCAATAAACGACGTTGCCTGTTGCCACCGCCTGGGAGTAGGGGCCTACCGCTCTGGGAGCACGACTGGTGTGAATCGGCTGTTTGGGCACGGTCCTTTCTACCCCGCTTTCCGCCGGACATTCTCCACTGCGGGCAGCGAAGTCACACGCTGCACTGCGCGTTCGAGATGCGCAACATCCCGAACGGCGAGATCCAGCGAGACCTGTAGCATCGTGGCCGACTGATCGGCGATCACGAACTTGTTGAATCCCACATCCAGGTTGTTGAGCGTGTTCGCCAAGTCGGCGAAGGCGCCTTTCAGGCGCTTCAAGAACACAATCAGAAACACCTCGAACTCTCCATGAGTCTTCTCCGCCCAGCGCGTGGGAATGACTTCTTCCTTCTTGTGTGCGAGGGCTCTCACAGCGGTCGCGCAGGTGGCCACGTGAATCTTGAGCCCCTCGCCGCGGGAAACCAAACCGACGATGGAGTCTCCGGGGACGGGGCCGCAGCACTTGGCGAACGACAGAACCACGCTTTGGCCGCCCCTGACGGAGAAAGGGCCGGCTTCGTCGATGTTCTGCAGCTCGAATTCCTCGGTGCCGGCATCCAGCAAACGCTGGGCGACCGCGAAAGCGAGCAGATTGCCTTTCCCGATCTCCACGAACAGCTCGTCCCTGCGCTTCACGTCGAACTCGTTGAACACCTTTCGCAGCCGCCGAAAATCGAGCTCGCGAATGGAGGTGCCAGCGCTTGCAAGCGCTCTGTTTAGCAGCCTGGATCCCTGCAGGCGCGACTCATGGTCGCTGCGCCGCTTGAGTGCGTCTAGGATTCCGGTGCGCGCCTTGCCCGAGACCGCGAACGAGAGCCAGTCGGGATCAGGATGGGAGTTCTTGTCGGTGCTGACCTCCACCGTTTCGCCCGAATCCAGCTTGTGAGAGAGCGGCGCAGGAACTCGATCGACCTTGCAGCCCACGCATTGGTTGCCCACGTCGGTGTGTATCGCGTAGGCAAAGTCGCCCGGACAGGAACCGACGGGGAGGGTCACGCTGTATCCCTTCGGGGTAAAGCCGAACACCCCCTCCGGAAACAGGTCGGTCTTGAGGTTCCGCAGAAATTCCTGGGTGTTGCCCGCCGTTCGCTGCATGTCCAGCATTCCGCCGATCCACTTGCGCAGGCGATTGTCGCTCGCCGGGCGGGCGGGGTCGTTGGTGTACAGCCAGTCACCTGCGATGCCGTAGTTGGCGGTCGCGTCCATCTGACGGGTGCGTATCTGAATCTCGATGGGGGTGCCGCCCTCGCCGAATTACGTGGTGTGCAGAGATTGGTAGCCGTTCGGCTTCGGGATGGCAATGAAGTCCCGAAAGTGTCGAA
>JAGWBL010000033.1 GCA_021295935.1 Pseudomonadales bacterium | reverse complement strand
AAGCGGTACGGCAGCGGGTTTTGATCCCGTCATGCGCAGGTTCGAATCCTGCCACCCCTGCCAACCGCGCGGACGACCACCGATGCGCACACGCGACCTAGTGCTCTTGACCGGCACGTCCGTTCCGGAGCTCGCCCGGCGAGTGGCGAAAGAATTGCGCATTGAATTGGGCCGGGCGCAGATCGGACGCTTCAGCGACGGCGAGGTGAGGATCGACGTACGGGAAAACGTCCGGGGCATGGACGTGTTCCTGGTTCAGTCCACTTGTGCACCGACTAACGATTTCATCGTCGAGCTGCTGTTGCTGGCAGACGCAGTGCGACGTGCCTCGGCGCAGCGCATCACGGCGGTGATTCCCTATTTCGGGTACGCAAGGCAGGATCGGCGCGCGCGGTCGGCCCGGGTGCCGATTTCAGCGAAAGTGGTGGCCGATTCGCTGACCGGGTCGGGGATTGAGCGCTTGCTGATCGTGGACCTGCATTCCGAACAGATCCAGGGGTTCTTCAACGTGCCAGTTGACAATGTTTACGGCTCGCCTGTGCTGGTTGCGGATGCTCGACGACGGAACTACGCGAATCCGGTCGTGGTCAGCCCGGACGTCGGGGGCGTGGTCCGGGCGCGGGCGTTCGCCAAGGAGCTTGACGACTTGGATCTGGCGATCATCGACAAGCGGAGAGACCGTGCCAATGAGTCCGAGGTCATCAATGTCATTGGCGAAATCGAGGGCCGAACGGCCATCCTGGTGGACGACATCGTGGACACCGCGGGGACACTCTGCAATGCGGCGACAGCTCTGAAGCGGAAGGGCGCTATTGGTGTGGTTTCATTTGTGACTCATCCCGTACTGTCGGGTCCAGCCCTGGAACGGATCGAGGGGTCGGAGCTGGATGAACTTGTCGTCACAGACACCATCCCCTTAGGCGAGCGCGCCCGGAATTGTGCGAAAATTAGGCAGCTGAGCCTTGCTGGTCTGCTGGCCGAGGCCGTCCGCCGGGTCAGCAACGAGGAGTCCATCAGCGCGATGTTCGACTAGGAGCGCACAGGCAACACGTTACGCGTTCTTGGGGAGCGTCGAGTTCATGGAGCGATCCTGGATGGACTTGGGCCGATATGCGGGGTCGGTTTCTCGGGCCGCGGGACCGGGATCGTGCAGAACCCGGCGTTGGCGAACTCCCAGTTCACCTGGCAACAGCCCATCACCATGAGACAGCCCAAAACGCAGGGTCGGAGCAACACCATGGAAGATGCATTGAGTCTGGAAGTTCAGGCGAGAGATCCAGAGGGCTCGAATTCTGCAAGACGCCTGCGACGCCTGGAAGACCGAGTTCCCGGTGTTCTGTACGGCGCAGGGAGGGAGCCGGCGAGCTTTTCTCTGGAGTCACGTGTGCTCGTCAAGGCGATGGAGTCCGAGGCGTTCTTTTCGCAGATCATCGAGTTGGTCATGGGCGCTCGGCGCCAGCGTGTCGTTCTCCGAGATGTCCAGCGCCATCCTGCCACCGATCGCGTGATACACATCGACTTCCTGAGAATCCAGGAAGATCAGGTCATGCACATGGCTGTTCCGATTCATTTTCTCAATGAGGATCGATGTCAGGGGGTGAAAGTCGATGGCGGAATCATCGCCCGCAACTTGATCGAGGTGGAGGTTGCTTGCTTGCCAAAGGACCTGCCGCAGTACATCGAATGCGACTTGGGCGAATTGCGCGTAGGACACTCCGTTCATCTCTCGGACCTCGAACTGCCGGAACGCGTTCGAGCAGTCGCGCTAATGCACGGTTCCGAACACGACACCTCCGTGGTGAGCGTTCAACCTCCTCGAGGAGGACTGGAGCAGGAAACTGACGAGGCAGTTGATGACGATCAGGTCGATGTTGAAGGAGCGGCTGACTCGCCTGACGAGCAGTAGGAAGCTCTCTCGGCCCGCGCACGGCAGTTCCGACGCGGCGCTCGTCGTAGGACTGGGCAATCCCGGGCCGCAATACGCCCACACCCGCCACAATATGGGACGGGTGGTTGTCGAGGATCTAGCAGGTAGATTCGCTGTCGACTTGAGGATGTCGAGGCGATTTCAAGGACGGTTCGGGCGGGGCGAGGCCCTCGGAAGAGGCGTCTTCCTGCTGCTTCCCGAGACATACATGAACCGGTCGGGATCGTCAGTGGTCAAGGTCTTGAACTACTTCCAGATTCCCTTGGACCGGGTCCTGGTTGTCCACGATGAAGTTGCCTATGAGCCGGGAAAGTCCCGACTCAAGTTCGGAGGTGGCACCAACGGTCACAAGGGACTGATCGACACTATTCGGAGCTTGGGTGGCCAACGGGAGTTCGCCCGATTGAGAATCGGTGTCGGACACCCAGGGGCACGCGAAGAGGTGGTGCCGTTCCTGACGCGCACATCGATGCCGCCCGAGGAGCGCGAGCGGGCGATCGAGAGCGCCAATCTGAGTGATGAACTTGTGGAGCTGATTCTGGCGGGCAAGTGGTGCCAGGCGATGAACGTGTTCAATGCCGGGCCCGTCGAACATCGGACCGAACCGGACAAGTCCTCAGGCTAGGTGGGATTCTCCTGCGGCATCGTCGGGCTCCCAAACGTTGGGAAGTCCACGCTCTTCAATTCCCTCACGAATTCTCGCGTGATGGCGGAGAACTACCCTTTCTGCACCGTCGATCGCAATACCGGCACGGTGCCGGTGCCGGACCCCCGGCTGGCGACGCTGGCTGGTCTGGTTGCGCCTCGCCCTGTCGTTCCGGCGTCCATGACATTTGTCGACATTGCGGGCCTGATTCGCGGAGCCGCGAGAGGCGACGGTCTCGGCAATCAGTTTCTCGCGCACATCCAGGAAGTCGATGCGATTGCGCATGTCGTCAGATGCTTCCACGATCCAGATGTAGCTCATGTGGAATCAGAGGTCGACCCCGTGCGGGATGTCGAAATCATCGAGATCGAACTGAAACTGGCAGATCTTGAAACGGCCAGTCGGAGCATCGACCGAGTGCGGCGAACAGCCTCCTCCGGCGACAAGGAAGCGGCGAAGCGCCTTCGAGCGCTTGAAAGGGTCCGAGACGGATTGGAACGCAACCACGGCGTGGCAGATCAGGCATTGCCGGATGAAGATCGGCAATCGCTCCGCGACTGTCAGTTCCTCACGGACAAGCCGGTCTTGTTCCTCGCCAACCTGGACGAAGACTGCCGAAAGAGCTCCAGATCACTGCACCGGCTTCGATCGCTCGCAGACTCCCGCTCTGCCGAAGTCGTGTCCATTTGCGGAAAGGTGGAAGCTGAGATCGCGGAACTGGAGGCCGGGGATCGTGCCGAGTTCCTGAAGGAATTGGGGTACGACGAACCGGGTCTGAACAGACTTGTTCGTACGGGCTATCGACTCCTTGGCTTGCACTCCTTTTTCACCGTAGGCCTGAGAGAGGCTCGAGCCTGGACGATTGCGCGAGGAACCGACGCTTCCAAGGCGGCGGGCGCCATCCACACCGACTTCGAGACCGGCTTCATACGCGCGGAGGTGGTGTCGTTTGCGGATTTCGCCGAATCAGGAGGCGAAACGAAAGCTAAGGCTGCCGGCAAATGGCGACTGGAGGGCAAGGACTACGTCGTCGCAGACGGCGATGTCATCTATTTCCGATTCAACGTCTGAACCGGTTCGTGGGCGTCCGCGTTGTGCCATTTTGGTCATCGGTCAGCACAGCATGCACAACTGATCCTTGCTACGGTGGTGCAACGCCGGCGAGAGTTCTTCAGCGTCTCTGCCGCGGGTGGGTAACTCGGTTGGGCTCCGCCGGTCGGGTCAGGAGACAGCTTCTGCCTCGTTTCCCTTGCTCGATTCGGTTCTCGCCAGGCATCTGGAGAATAGAGATGCGGTCCGTTCCTTCGAGGGGTGAGGGAATGACGTGATCGACCTCGTGGCACCCGGTTCGACATGCAAGCGCCACCCAACGATCTGGCCAGACCGATTCGCGTCAATGCAATTTCAGCTGGCGACAGATCCAGTAGTCGGCGCTCGTGTACCGGCCGCCGCCGGTGAAGAGCAGCGAAAGCAGCATTGCGAACAGCGTTGCCGCGAACTGGATGCCGTTGTTGAGAATCGTGACACGCCCGGTGCTCGTGAGCCACTTGCTGTCCGGGTGTTCTCGGACCATCGTCCGGATGATTTTCTTCTTCTCGTCGGCCTCCAGGACTCTCTCGTTTGCGGTCCAGAGCGATGCATCGGACACCGTCTGCCATCCATGGTCCCAGTGTGCGGTGTAACCGGCCACCAGCATCGTGAACAGGAGCGGCACTGCAGCCAACCGGGTGGCGAGACCCACGAGAATCAAGATCCCTCCCCCGAATTCCGCCAGGCCCGCCAAGGCTGCGGCCATCGCTGGAAGGGGTATCCCGAGCGTGTCGAAGAAGCCGACCGTGCCCTCGAAGTGGGCGAACTTTCTCCACCCGGCTTCTATCAGAAAAGTCGCCAGGAACAGCCTGATCAGCAGAGGCGCGATTCCGTCCCATGGACGAATGGCCGCCAATCCCCGCTTGTACAGATTGGACGCTTTCGCAATCATTCCGTGTTCTCCTTCTTGGACAAATCGAACTTCGAACTGGCCCGGTTCGCTCGTTCCGGTGTCAGGATGACGCTGCCAATCGGCAAGTCCGGCAGCGACCAGAGGATGGAGTTCCGTCCTTGAGCAGCTGGGCGCGCAAGGAGCACCGACCGACCCAAGAATCTGGTGGCTACGGCTGGACTTGAACCAGCGACACCAGCATTATGAATGCTGTGCTCTAACCATCTGAGCTACGTAGCCACGGCATGGGCGGACGCTCTTCGGATTCTCCGCGGGAACGGAGCATTTTCCTTCCTATGAGACTCTGCGTCAATCGCGTTCGCGCAACGCGCCGTCTGCTTGGTCGAACGTCGGAGTCCGCCAAGCGGCGGAAGCGAGAGCTCGACAGCCGATCCTCGACGAAACGGTCTTGACACAAAGGGCGCGCAGCGCCGATGCGAGTATCCTTGCATCCATGTTGAAACGAGAGTATCGGGGAAACTGATCCTATGCCGCAGTATGCGACCGCATTGAGAGCGGGCACGTCCGCGATCGAAGTCAATCGAGTTCTGAAGAACACCTATTTCCTGCTTGCGTTCTGCGTAGCGTTCAGCGCGGTGTGCGCGTTTGTGTCCATGCCACTTGGAGTGTCGATCCACCCCATAGTCTTTCTCGTAGGCATTTTTGGAATTTCCTGGATAGTCAACCGTACGGCCCACACGTCTTGGGGAATCCTCTGGACATTCGTGTACGTTGGGTTCCTTGGAGTCGCCACCGGTCCGATCCTGCAGATGTACCTTGCGATCAACCCCATGCTGGTTGTTCAGGCGCTGGGTCTGACAGCCGCGTCGTTTGTAGGTCTGTCGATGTACACGATCGTGAAGCGTGCGGACTTTTCTTGGCTGGGTCAGTTCCTGACAATCTCCGTCTTCGTGATTCTCGGCACCTTCGTCTTGTCGTTCTTTGTTGACCTCTCGCCGCTCTCGCTGCTGCTTTCCGGGTTCATGGTGTTTGTGGCGGCGGCATTGATTGCGTGGCAGACGAGCCGCATCGTTCTCGGAGGGGAGACCAATTACATCATCGCGGCCAACACGTTGTTCGTCTCGATTTGGATTCTCTTCATGAACCTCCTGAGCATTCTCGGAATATTCTCGGGCGACGAGTAGCGGCGGAAAACAAGCGAGCAGTCTAGTCGCGACGGCACCGCTCGCGTCCAGTCGGCCGTTCTGCTGCGGTGGAGCCTCCACCAACCTGCGCTCAAGGAGTCTCGGCCAAGAGCGAACCGCTCTCCCGCGTCCACCCCATCACGACATCTTGACGGGCGGAATTGGCTGGTCAGCGAGCGGACGCCTGCTCAGTCGACTGGATTGCGTTCCAGGTTGCGGGTCGCCCACATCACGGCGGCCAGCATGGCAAGCAGAAGCAATGAACCGGTAAGCAACGCGTAAGTCTCTTGGCGCAGAACCAGGAACAACGCCGCGTACAGCACGGCAATCGCTCCGGCAAGCACTCCGGTCGCCAAGCCGTTCTTGGTGGCGGCAAGCACGAACGCGCTGGTCATGCCGGTCAGCACGACCGAACCGGCGAGAAAGCCCAAACCGAACCCTATGTGTTCGGAGAGCGCCAGCAGAAGCAGGAAGAAGAAAACCTGGCTCACTCCTACAACCGCGTACTGGACAAGGTGCAGACGCACGGAGAGAATCAGTTCCAGGCAAAGCACCGTGGTGAGCGTCAGGACGACCACAAGAATGCCGTACTTGAAGGAGCGCTCCACCCAACGGTAGGGATCCAGCGGGTCGTGAAGCGAAAATCCAGCTGAGGAGCCCCCTTCCGAGTCTGGGGAGATCGTCCACAACACGGAATCAGCCTTGGTGAAGTCCCGGATCTGCAATTGAGAGGGAAATCCCCGGGCGAGAGAGTGCACCTTCCAATGCGCTTCGAATCCATCGGAAGCAACCGTTCGTGCGTCCGGCAAGTGGCGTCCGTCGAATTTCGGGTGCGGCCATGTGCCCTTCATGGTTATCTCCGAGTCCTCGCCCATTGGCACCACTCGCAGTCGATCGGATGACCGGATCTGAAGGTTGATCACGAACGAGAGCTCGGCATCGTTCCGCTGCAAGGCGATGGGAGCGTGGATGCCCGGCGCCGCACCATCGAGACCAATGCCTGCCACAAACTCCAGAGGCATCCCGGATCCGCCCAGGGATGCTTCAAATGCCTGGATGCCTCGCGTATCGGACACTTGGAGGCTGATCACGGCCCTTTGCCAGTTGAGGCTGTCGAATCGATTTCGAACCACTGACGTTCCAAGATCCTCGAAACGTCCCTCGAGCCGAATGCTCGAAGTGAGCAGAGGGACGCTGTGTATGCCACGAGAGCGAATTTCGTGAGTCGAATCGACAGTGGCCCTCCAGGTCTTGGGCGTGATTCGCAGCACCTGCGTGAGCGGTTGGTCGGGATCGTCGCCCGAGGTTGCCACTGGCAGGAGAATCACCGGACCGGCGACCTCCTGCGAGCTCGCCCAGGACCATGCGATGTTCTCTTCGGCTTCTCCGCGGGTTTGCTGGCGATCGACCAGAACGATCCACTCGAGTCCAAGGGGGATCATCAGGGCCCCTGATGTCGCAGCAACCGCAAGCACTCGCAAGGTTGCAGAACCGGAGGCGAGGCGCATGCCTTGAGCAACCAAGTCTCTTCCGGGACTGGGGGTTTGATCGGTCACGGGAGCAACCACATTGGACGGCGGTGCAACACTCGCATTATGTGCGGGAGAATCAATTTCTCCTGAGCACAGACTTGATTAATCGTGAAGCGGAGGTGAAGCAGGTTCCGAGGTCTTGAGAGAGCGGACCCTTCAGGGCGAGCGCTCTGGCCAAGCGCGCCCCGGACCGATGGACCCGTTCCCACGAGCACGCTTGGTAACCTAAGGGTCGTCCGACTCTGCACGGTATCGGCGACGATCGAAAATCAGCTTCCTGAAGGCGCTTCGTCGAGTTTCGACATTGACGTAGGCCACCGACGCGTGGGTCTCTTGGTGCAACCGGGACACTCCTTGGAAATCTGGCTCGATGGATGCCTTCGCAAGCGAAGGGGGATCGGAGTCGGAACGGTCATCCATGTGTGGACCAACGTTGAACTTCACTGGGAGGAACACCGGCTGGTCGAGGCACGATACAACTTGAGCTCGTCCCGCTTGGTGGTGACGGTGAACGGAACGACCGTGTTGCAAGCGCAGGTTGCACCGACACCGCGCCGGAGACGTGATCTCGCTTCCAGTGGTGGGGCCAGTGTGTGAGAACCCGGCATCGCAGAGCCCTTCGGAGTTTGACCTGGCTGCGTTCGATCGCGACGGATACGTTGTGGCCAGGTCCTTGGTCCACGACGACTTGCTCGATCGACTGCAGGGAGTAGCGGCGAGGCTTCTGGAGACTCGGCCCCGGCCGGTTGAGTTCGAGGCAGATCTCGGCTATCCCGGCTCTCCCCGCAACCGGCAGGACCGCGGAGGAAGCACCCCGCGGCGGCTGTTGCAGGTGATTCAAGCCGTTCCGGAGATTCGGGCCTGGGCCACTTCCACCGTCATGGCAGGCTGGATTCGAGCCCTCCTTGGTGCCAACAAGGTGGCGGTCGCTACCGCGCACCACAACTGTCTGATGACGAAGCTTCCGAAGTTTTCAAGTCGGACACGATGGCATCAGGACATCAGATACTGGTCCTTCGAACGCACCGAACTGGTTACAGCTTGGCTGGCGCTCGGACACGAGAATCGCCGAAATGGCGGGTTGACGGTAGTGCCCGCACTCCCCCCCGAGTGTTTCGACGAGATGCTGTTCCTGCGAAAGGACTTCATCGATGCTGAGTCCGAGTTTCGGAGACCGAAGGACGTGGACTTGGGCCCGGGCGATGTCTTGTTCTTCCACTGTCGGCTGGTTCACTCCGCGCGGTCCAATGGCACGCACGAGCCCAAGTTGTCGCTGGTGTTCTCCTACCACCCCATGTCAAATCTGCCGATTCCCGGCTCGCGTTCCGCCTCGGTAGATTCAATCGAACTGCCATGAACGCGGAAAACCCCTCTGACTTCGAGTCGATGCTCGACGGCGTGCTCCCCTTGGAGACTGAGCCGAGGGAACTTTCGCCACCAGGTGTAGCTGCCAAATCTCCAGCTCAGCAGTTGGCGATGGAAGATGTCGAACGGGACCAGGTTGACCAGAGCAATCCCAACTACCTCACGTTGATGGACACAGCGGTGACGATGCTGGCCACTGATCAGAAAACCGAGTTTCGCGAGAGCGGCCTACAGCAGAGAGAGTTCGAAGAGATGAAGTCAGGCAGAATTCGAG